>JBOIAH010000432.1:0-3688 GCA_050739055.1 Steroidobacteraceae bacterium
ACGCCCCGCTGCGCTGGCTGGCGGCGGCGGCCATGGTGGGCTGCGTGGCAGTGGGTGTGTGGATCGGGCGCAGCGTCGTACCGCACTCAGGTCCCACGGCGCCCGGGGCCGGTGTTACCGCGCCCAACGCCGAGACGCTGCAGACCGCCTGGGTGAGCGACCCGCGCTACCAGCGCCAGCGCGCGGCGCTCCTGCAGGCGCTGCAGGCGCAGCTCGCAACGCTCCCGCCGCCCGCCCGCGTCAAGGTCATGGCGAGTCTCGCGACCATTCGTCATGCCAAACAGGAGCTGGAAGAGGCGCTCGGCGAGGACCCGGGCAATGCATTGCTGCAGGAGCTGCTCGTGAACACCTACCAGGATGAAATGCGCGTCCTCACGGACGTGCGCGAAGCCAGCGAGGCTGGCAGGGGGATTTAGAACATGCGCATCGTTTACCCGCTGCTGCCCCTCACGCTCGCGCTGCTCGCGAGCAACGGGGCGTGCGGCGCAACCCCCGCGACGTTCGAGCGCCACGTGGCCGCGGACCCGCACGGCATCGTGGAGATCTCCAGTACCAGCGGCACCATCGATGTCGCGGGGTGGGCCCGCGCCGAGGTGGGCGTACGCGCCGAGCTGGGCGAGGACGTCGATCACGTGGAGGTCACGAGCGAGCACGGCCGCACGAGTATCCGGGTCATGTTGCGACCGCATGCCTCCGTGGCGCTGTTCTCCCTGCACCGTGACGAGACGCACCTGCACGTGAAAGTGCCGAAGGACAGCGAGCTGGATGTGAGCACCGTGAGCGCGGATGTGACCTCGGACGGGGTGCAGGGCATTCAGCGCCTGAAGACGGTGAGCGGGGGCATCGTCGCCGAGATCGGGCCCGCGGACGTGGAGGCCAAGTCGGTCAGCGGGGACATCAGGCTGCGCGGCCACGCACAGCCGGCGCGCCTGCACGTCAGCACGGTGAGCGGTGACGTGCGTCTCGAGCACGCCGCCGGGGATCTGGAGACCACGACGGTGAGCGGGACGATCACGGTGGCGCTCGATCCCGCGCGTTCCGTGCGGGCACGCAGCACTTCCGGTGACATCCGCTTCGAAGGGCGGCTGACGCGCGGCGCGGACTTCGAAGCGCAGTCGGTGAGTGGGGACCTCAAGGTGCGCGCGGCTTCCGAGGACGGCTTTCAATACGAGGCGGCCACCATGAGCGGCGACATCAGCGATTGCTTCAACGTCGCACCCGAGCGGTCCAGCAAATACGGGCCCGGCCACACCCTGAACGGCTCGCGCGGCGCGGGCGGTGCACACGTGCGCCTGAAGACCCTGAGCGGCGAACTCACGCTCTGCGATCACACCTGAGCGCGCCCGAAGCCACCGGCCCCGGTCGGCGGTGAGCGCCGTGCGGGGCGTAGAATTCCCCGCGTGCCGACCACAGCCCAGTCCGCCGGCTCCCAGCCGTCGCCGATCGCGGCGGCGCTGCTCGCCTGGCACGCGTGCGCGGGCCGGCATTACCTTCCCTGGCAGCAGGATCGCACCCCGTACCGCGTGTGGGTGTCCGAGGTCATGCTGCAGCAGACCCAGGTCGCGACCGTCACGCCCTACTACGAGCGCTTCATGAGCCGCTTTCCCGACGTGCGCTCGCTTGCGCGGGCGCAGGTCGACGAGGTGCTGCACCTGTGGTCGGGGCTGGGCTACTACGCGCGGGCGCGCAACCTGCACCGCGCGGCGGGGGTGATCGGCGCGGAGTTTGCCGGGGAGTTTCCCCGCAGCTTTGCCGAGATCGTGCGCCTGCCGGGCATCGGCCGCTCGACCGCAGGCGCCATCCTCGCGCTCAGCTACGGCGAGCGCTGCGCCATCCTCGACGGCAACGTGCGCCGGGTGCTGGCGCGCTACTTCGGCGTGGCGGGCCGGGGCAGCGAGCGGGGAGTGGTCAAGCGCCTCTGGCGGCTGTCCGAGCGCTGCACCCCGCAAGAGCGCGTCGCCGAGTACACCCAGGCGATCATGGATCTCGGCGCTACCGTCTGTGTGCGCGCGCGGCCGCTGTGCGAGTACTGCCCACTGGCGGCGGGCTGCGTCGCGCGGCGCAGCGGCCGCCAGCACGAGCTGCCCGCGCCGCGCGTCGCGGGGGCGCGGCGCAACCGGCGAGTGTTCATGGTGGTGGCGCTGCACGCGGACGGGAGCGTGCTCCTCGAGCGGCGGCCGGAGAGCGGCGTGTGGGGCGGGCTGTGGTGTCTGCCGGAATTCGACACCGCCACCGCAGCCGGCGCGTTCATCCGTGCCTCGCTCCCGGCAAGTGAGATCGAACCGCAACCCCTGAGCGCCGTGAAGCATGCCTTCACGCACTTCAGTCTCGTGATCACGCCGCTCCTGGTGCGCTGCGCCGGGACAACCTCCGTCATGGAGGAGGGCGCGAGCGTTTGGTATAACATCAGCAAGCCGGCCCGCATCGGCTTGCCCGCGCCGATCAGTGCGCTGCTCACGCGCCTGTCGGGGCAATCCATGTTCGATGCGCGCGCTGCCGGCTGAATGGGGAATCGTGTCACGCATGGTCCACTGTGTATTGCTCAAGCGCGAGGCGCCGGGACTTGATCGGCCGCCCTATCCCGGGGAGCTCGGGCGGCGTATTCATGAGAGCGTGTCGAAGGAGGGCTGGGCGCGCTGGCTGGCGCACCAGACGATGCTCATCAACGAATACCGCCTGACGCCGATCGAGCCCAAGGCGCGCAAGTTCCTCGAGGGGGAGATGGAGAAGTTCTTCTTCGGCGCGGGCTCGCAGGCGCCGCAGGGCTATCAGCCGCCGAAGAACGGTTAGAGGTGGATCAGGCCGCGCTTGTGCGCCACCGCGACCGCTTCCGTGCGGCTGATGGCATCGAGCTTGGTGAGGATGGCCTTGACGTGGGTCTTGGCCGTGCCCTCGGTGATGGACAGGCGCCGCGCGATGTCCTTGTTGCTGCGCCCCTGCGCCACGAGCTGCAGCACGGCGAGCTCGCGCTGGGTGAGGCTCGGCTTCCCCATGCGCTGCAGCGCCTTGGCAGCCACCGTGGATGACGTGTAGGGACGATCCTCGCTCACCGCGCGGATGGCGAACAGGATCTCCTGGCGCGGCGCGTCCTTGAGCAGGTAGCCCTTCGCGCCCTGGGAGAGACACTGGAAGATGTCCTCATCGCCATCATAGGTGGTCATGATGAGGATGCGGGCCTTGGGGTTGAGCTCGAGCACGCGCTGCACCACGGCCACGCCGTCGCGCTTGGGCATGCGCAGGTCCAGCACCAGCACGTCGGGCCGGTGCTGCTCATACGAGGCGATGGCCGCGTCGCCGTCGCCCGCTTCGCCGACCACTTCCATGTCCGCCTGCTGATTGACCATGGCGGCCAGGCCGTCGCGCACCACCGGATGATCATCGGCGAGCACGACGCTGATCTTGCCCTTCATGACCGCTGCCACTAGGCCGCCCGTTTCACCATGCGCACGCTCACCCGCGTGCCCGCGCCCGGCTGGCTCTCGATCTGCCACTCCCCGCCGATGGCCCCGGCACGCTGGCGCATGCTCGAAAGGCCGAAGCCCTGGCGCGCATGCAGCTCCGGCCGCTCCTCCATGCCGACCCCGTCATCGGCAATCGCCATGACCCAGTGGGACGGCTCGTCCATCATGGTGATGCTCACGCTGCGCGGCCGGGCGTGACGCACGGCGTTGCTCACCGCCTCCTGGGC
>JBOIAH010000433.1:0-6337 GCA_050739055.1 Steroidobacteraceae bacterium
CTCTTCGGTGACGAGCGCCGTGCCCGCGCCGTCGACGTGGATCGCGCCGCCCTCGTTCACCAACGGCGCGCGATAGCGGTCCAGGCCCTCGCTCTCGAGCACCTTGCGCGCCACGAGATCATCCTGGTCCCACGGAAAGTACAAACCGCCCGCAAGCCCGCCCCAGGCGTTGAACTGCCAGTCGACCCCGCGCACCTCGCGCCGGCGGTTCACCACGCAGGTCGGCCCCACGTCGCGCATCCAGGCGTCATCGTGCGCCATCTCCGCCACGCGCACCCGCTCGGGCAGCAGGGCGCGCGCCGCGCGGTAGTGCGCGCCGGACACTCCGACCGTGACCGGCTCGAAACGCGCGATCGCGGCCGCCACTTGCGTGAAGGCGAGCTGCGCCGGCCGCGCCGCCTCGCGCCAGTTGTCCGGCCGCTCGGGCCAGAGCATCCAGCAGCCGGCGTGCGGCTCGAATTCACCCGGCATGCGGAAACCATCCGCGGCGGGCGTACCCGTCACGGTGCGCGTCATCTGCGCAGGCGGCTGTGCCGGAATCCGTAGAAGGCGTAGATCGCCATGCCGATCGCAGTCCAGATCAGCAAGCGCAACCAGGTGGCATTGGGCAGCGCCAGCGTCATGCCCAGGCACACCACGGTCCCCAGCACGCAGGTGAACGGCGCCCAGGGAACGCGGAACGGCCGGTAGGCATCCGGCCGCGTGCGCCGCAGCACCAGCACTCCGAGGCACACCACGGCAAACGCCAGCAGAATGCCGATGGAAATGACATCCGCGAGCACATCGAGCGGAAAGACCCCGGCGAACAACGCCGCGCCCACGCCGGTCCACACCGTGGCGACGTGCGGGGTCTTGAACCGCGGGTGGCAGCGGCTCATCGCCGGCGGCAGCAGGCCGTCATCCGCCATCGACAGCAGAATGCGCGGCTGGCCGAGGAGCGAAGTGAGAATAACCGAAGTCATCCCGCAGATGACTCCCACCTTGACCAGCCACGAGAGCCACGCGAGCTGCGGGTGCGCATCGAGCACGACGGCCACCGGCGCGTCAGTGTCGAGTCTGTGAAACGGTACCATCCCGGTCATGATCGCCGACATTGCCACGTACAGCACCGCGGAGATGGCCAGCGCGCCGAGGATCCCCAATGGCAGATCGCGCTGCGGGTTGCGCGTCTCGAGCGCCATGGTCGAGGCACTGTCGAAACCGACGTACGAGAAGAAGATGATCGCCGCCCCCTGCAGCACGCCGCTCCAGCCGAAGTGACCGAAGGTGCCGGCGTTGGGAGGCACGTACGGCGTCCAGTTGGAGGCATCGACGAACTTAAGCCCCGCGACGACGACCACCACGATGATCGCGACCTTGAGTGCCACCATGAGCGTGTTGGCGCCGGCGGACTCGCGCACTCCGACGTACAGAATCGCCGTCATGGCGGCGATGATCAGCACCGCCGGCACGTTGAAAATGGCCTGGGTCCGGACCAGATGCCCATGCGCATCCTGTGCGAACGGCGCGTTGACCAGCAGCGCCGGCAGATGAAGGTGCGCGTCGCCGAGCAGATTCACGACGTAGCCTGACCAGCTCACCGCCACGGCAGATGCGGAAATGCCGTACTCGAGCAGCAGGTTCCAGCCGATGAACCATGCCAGCGCCTCGCCCAGCGTGGCGTAGGTGTAGCTGTAAGCGCTGCCCGGTACCGGCAGGAACGCCGCAAACTCCGAATAGCACAGCGCCGCAAGTCCGCTGCCGAACGCGGCGATCAGCAGCGACAGCGTGATCGCAGGTCCCGCCTGGTTCGCCGCAACCGTGCCGGTCAACACGAAAATACCGGTGCCGATGGTGGCGCCCAGTCCAATGGCGGTGAGTGCCCACGGGCCCAGCGCCTGCTTGAGGCGCTCCTTGCCGGCGGCGTCCGCCGGGTAAATCGGCCGCACCGCGCACATCTGCCGCAGGAGCGAGGGTTGGGCGGCGGGGGCGCCGTTACTCTTATCTATGGCGTTCGACATACGCGGATTTTGCTGTGGCTCGCCCCCGTGAGCGCGCGCCAGTCTCTCATACGCATGGGCACTTAAGAATACGCTCGCGGACCGGCTTCGGTCGCCGTGCTAGCATTGCGCGCCATGTCTACGGCCGCCGCAACCCCCAGGCTCATCCCGCCCGCCCAAGGCGCCCGGATCGCGATTCGCGCCGGCAAGCTGATCGTCCCCGAGAACCCCGTCATTCCGTTCATCGAAGGCGACGGCACGGGGCCGGACATCTGGCGTGCGAGCGTGCGCGTCATGGACGCCGCGGTGGCGCACGCCTATGGCGGCAAGCGCCGCATCCACTGGATGGAGGTGTTTGCCGGGGAAAAGTCCAACAAGCTGTTCAACACCTGGCTTCCCGAGGAGACGGTCGCGGCCTGCCGCGAGTACCTCGTGTCCATCAAGGGTCCGCTCACCACGCCGGTCGGCGGCGGCATCCGCTCGCTGAACGTCGCGCTGCGCCAGATGCTCGACCTGTACGTGTGCCTGCGCCCGGTGCGCTGGTACAAGGGCGTGCCCTCCCCGGTGAGGCACCCCGAGAAGGTCGACATGGTCATCTTCCGCGAGAACACCGAGGACATCTATGCCGGCATCGAATTCGAGGCCGGCAGCCCGGACAACGGCAAATTCCTCGAGCTGTTCCGCCAGGCCTTCCCCAAGGCGTACGCCAAGATCCGCTTCCCGGAGACCTCGGGCATCGGCATCAAGCCGGTATCGAAGCAAGGCTCCGAGCGCCTGATCCGCGCGGCGATCGGCTACGCGATTGCCAACCGGCGCAAGAGCCTCACGCTGGTCCACAAGGGCAACATCCAGAAGTTCACCGAGGGAGCGTTTCGCAACTGGGGCTATCAGCTCGCGGCAGCCGAGTTCGCCGCGCAGACCTACACCTGGGAACAGTGGGAGCACACCCGGGCGGCGCACGGTGAAAAGGACGCCAACGCGGAAATGGACGCGGCACGCAAGGCCGGCCGCCTCATAATCAAGGACGCGATCGCCGACATCACGCTGCAGCAGGTGCTCACGCGCCCCGACGAATTCGACGTCATCGCGACCCTCAATCTCAACGGTGACTATCTATCGGACGCGCTCGCGGCCCAGGTCGGCGGCATCGGCATAGCCCCCGGAGGCAACATCAACTACCTCACCGGGCACGCGGTGTTCGAGGCGACGCACGGCACCGCGCCCAAGTACGCGAATCTCGACAAGGTGAATCCCGGCTCGCTGATCCTGTCCGGGGAGATGATGTTGCGCTACCTGGGGTGGCTGGAGGCCGCGGACGCGATTATCGGTGCGATGGACCGGACGATCGCCCAGAAGATCGTCACCTACGACTTCGCCCGGCTCATGGAAGGCGCACGGGAAGTATCGACCAGCGCGTTCGCCGACGCGCTGATCCGCAATCTGTAGCGCGGTGCCGGCGCACACCGCAACGCTGCTTGCGTGGGCGCGCAAGGTGCAGGCGATCGCGCAGAACGGGCTCGCGTTCACGCACGATCCCTTCGATCGCGGGCGCTACGCAGAGCTGCAGGAGCTGGTGGCGACCATGCTGCGCGCGGAGCTGGGGGTGCCATTGGCCACGGCGCGCGCGTTCTGGGAAGGGGAGCGCGGCTACGCTACTCCCAAGGTCGACGTGCGCGGCGGAGTGTTCCGGGGCGCGCAGGTGCTGCTGGTACGCGAGCGCTCCGACGGCCGCTGGACGCTGCCCGGCGGCTGGGTGGACGTGAACGATGCGCCGTCGGACGCCGTGGCGCGCGAGATCTACGAGGAGTCGGGTTATCGCGCCCGGGCGGTCAAGCTCGCCGCCCTGGTTGACAAGAACCGGCACCCGCACCCGCCGGGTGTGCACCACATCTACAAGCTGTTCTTCCTCTGTGAACTCACCGGCGGCGGCCCCGCCACCAGCAACGAGACCGACGCGGTCGCATTCTTTCCCGTGCAGACGCTGCCCGAGTTGTCCACCGGCCGGGTGCTGCCGGCGCAGATCGAACGTCTGCACCAGCACCAGCTCAATCCTGCCATGCCGACCGACTTCGACTGAGCGCGCCGGCTTAGTCTCATGGATTGCGCCCGCCACGTCGTCGAGGCCTTTGCCCACTACAACGCCGAGTTCCGCGCCATTACGCGCCGCGCCCCGCTGCGCTTCGACAATCGCGACTTCCGCGGCAGCCAGCGCGACGCGGTGCAGCGCATCGAGCTCTACGACCGCTTCGTGAGCCAGACGATCACCGAGCTGCACGCCGGCCTGGGCGCGGACGCGCTCGACCGCGAGCGCTGGCGGCGGCTCCGCGCCGAGTTCGCCGCGCTGATCACCGCCCTGCCCGACCCGGAATTCACCAAGACCTTCTTCAGCTCGATCAGCCGGCGCCTGTTCGGCACCGTGGGGGTGGCGCCCGATATCGAGTTCGTCGCCACCGATCTGGATCCGCTCGCCCACATCGCTTCCGCGGTGGGCACCAACACTTACATGAACCACGGCTCGCTCTCGCTGCTGTTCGAGGACCTGCTGGGGGACGTACGTTTCCGCTCGCCGTGGCGCGATCTGGACCACAGCATCGCGCACGTCGCCACCGAAGTTCGCGCCTACCTGGAGGGCCGCGGCGAGCGACGCACCGTCGAGCGGGTGGAAGTGATCAGGCCGGTGTTCTACCAGATCTCCCGCGCCTACATCGTCGGGCGCCTGGTGGGGCGCGAGTTCCTGGTCCCGCTGGTGATCGCGCTGAAGAACACCGACGGCGGCGTGCTGGTCGATGCCGTCATGCTCGCGGAGGACGACGTCAGCATCGTGTTCAGCTTCACCCGCTCTTACTTCCACGCCGACCTCGAGCGGGTGGCGGAGGCGGTGGTGTTCCTGCGCACGCTCATGCCGCGCAAGCCGGTGAGCGAGCTGTTCACGGTGCTCGGGCGCGCGCGCCAGGGCAAGACCGAGCGCTATCGCGAGCTGATGCGCAACCTCGAGCGCACCGACGATGAGTTCACGCATGCCCCCGGAGAGCGCGGGCTGGTCATGGTGTGTTTTACCCTGCCCTCCTTCGACGTCGTCTTCAAGGTCATCCGCGATCACTTCGCCTACCCCAAGACGGTGCTGCGCGAGGAAGTCATGGAAAAGTACCGCATGGTGTTCGTCCACGACCGCGCCGGCAGGCTGGTGGACGCGCAGGAGTTCCGCCGCCTGCGCTTTCCGCGCGCGCGCTTTGCCGCGGCGCTGCTCGCGGAGCTCAAGGCCGAGGCGGCGGGTACCGTGCACGAGGACGGCGAGGATCTGGTGTTCGATCACCTGTACATCGAGCGGCGCATGACCCCGCTGAACCTGTACCTGCGCACCGCGAGCGCGCCGGACGCCGAGCGCGTCGCGCTCGACTACGGCCAGTGCATCCGCGATCTCGCCTACACCGACATCTTCCCCGGCGACCTGCTGCTGAAGAACTTCGGCGTGACCCGGCACGGGCGCGTGATCTTCTACGACTACGACGAGCTGTGCCGGGTAACGGACTGCACCTTCCGGGACCTGCCGCGCCCGACCAACCCTGAGGATGAGATGCGCGCCGAACCGTGGTTCTATGTCGGCGACAGCGATGTCTTTCCCGAGACCTTCGCTCACTTCCTGGGATTCGCCGACCCGCAGCGCGCCGCGCTGCTGCACATGCACGGGGAGGTCCTCACGGCGCGCTTCTGGCGCGGCGTGCAGCAGCGGCTGCGCGACGGCGAGGTGGTGGAAGTGCTGCCCTATCACCCGCACCGCGTGCGGGTCGCGGGCAGCGCGTGAGGCACGCGGCCGGCTTAGGAGCGCGGGATGAGCGCCTGCACCCGCAGGGCGAACGGACGCCCGGCAGCGGCCGGCGCGCGGCAGGCGAGGCGCGCGGCCACGATGTGCACCGGCAGTGCGGCGAGCAGGTTCGAGTTGATCTGCTTGAGCAGCTCGCAGTCCTCCCCGGTGAGCGAGCGCGGCTGTCCGGGCCCGAAGCTTATGGTGGTGCGCACCGCCGACATGTCCGCATAACGCGCCTGCGGGCCCGACAAGGCGCTGGGCAGCTGGAACTGCAGCTGCACGCTCGGTGAGCGCGTCGAGCGCTCCCGTGTGCTGCCGCAGTGGTAGGTGAGGATCTGCATGTCCGGCCGGGCGCCGATCGCGAGCAGCAGGTCGTGAAACCGGTACCACAGGTCATCGCACGAGTACGGCTGCGGCAGGTCCTGCAGGTTCACGATGAGATTCCAGGCGCGCCACTCGGCGGGCCCGGCAACGCCCGGAGCGGCCGCCGCAGTCGCCGCCGCGATCGGCGTCGCCGCGCTGGCGGCGGGTGCGAGCGCGGAGGCGAGCACCA
>JBOIAH010000434.1:0-14966 GCA_050739055.1 Steroidobacteraceae bacterium
CAACGTGATGGGTCCGGCGGGGTTTCTGTGGAAGAACGACTCCGCCGCGCGCGATCTGGAGCAGTTGGTCCGGGACACGCAGCTCGCCTTCGGCGAGGTGCCGGCGCAGATCGCGGTAGTGGAGGACGGCGCGAGCTTCCTGGCGCCGCTCGCCCACGGGCAGAAGACCGGTTGGTACTACGATCAGACGGCCAACCGGGCGCGCCTGTCGCGCTATGTCCCGGCCGGCGCGCGCGTGCTGGACGTGTGCTCGTACGTCGGGGCGTGGGCGGTGAGCGCACTGCGCCACGGCGCGGGCAGCGCCTGCTGTGTCGATTCCTCGCAGGCGGCGCTCGATTTCGCCCAGGCCAACGCCGCGCGCAACGGCGTCAGCATCGAGCCGCTGCGCGCCGACGCCTTCGATGCGCTCAAGGACCTGAACGAGCGCGGCGAGCGCTTCGATGTGGTCATCCTCGATCCGCCGGCCTTCATCAAGCGCAAGAAGGACATTCCGCAGGGACAGGCTGCGTACCGCAAACTCAACCAGCTGGCGCTCGGCCTCATGAGCGAGGAGGGTCTGCTGGTGTCCTGCTCGTGCTCATATCATCTGGCCGCTGACGAGCTGGTGAACGCGATCCAGAGCGCCGCCCGCCACAGCGGGCGCTTCGTGCAGATCCTCGAAGCCGGCGGTCAGTCGCCCGATCACCCGGTGCATCCGGCGATTCCCGAGACGCGTTACCTCAAGGCGTTCTTCTGCCGCGTGACCCGCGAGCTCGGCTAAACTAGCGCGCCTCATGCTCAAGTTCCCCGGTTTCAATCCCATCGCGTTCCAGCTCGGCCCGGTCAAGGTGCACTGGTACGGGATCATGTACTTGCTGGGCTTTGCCGGCGCCTGGTGGCTCGCGCGGCGGCGCGCCGCGGCGCCAGCCTCCACCTGGAAGGCCACCGACGTCGATGACCTGATCTTCTTCGGCATGCTCGGCGTGATCCTCGGCGGACGCATCGGTTACGTGCTGTTCTACGGGCTGGAATTCTGGGCGGCCGATCCCTGGTACCCGATCAAGATCTGGGAAGGAGGCATGTCCTTCCACGGGGGATTGCTCGGCGTGGTAGTGGCCATGACGCTGTTTGCCTGGCGCCGCGGGCGCAACGTCGCCGACGTCTATGACTTCACCGCACCGCTGCCGGCGCTCGGGCTGTTCTTCGGGCGCATCGGCAACTTCATCAACGGGGAGCTGTGGGGCAAGGTCACTACCGTGCCATGGGGCTTCGAGGTGAACGGCCAGGTGCGGCACGCGTCGCAGCTGTACGAGGCGGGTCTTGAGGGACTGGTGTTGTTCGCCGCGCTGTGGTGGTTCACGGCACGCCCGCGGCCGCGGTTCGCACCCGCGGCGCTGTTTCTGCTCATCTACGGGGTCGCGCGCTCGCTCATCGAGTTCGTGCGGGTGCCCGATGAACAGATCGGCTATCTGGCCGGCGGCTGGCTCACCGAGGGCCAGTTGCTGTCGATCCCGATGATATTGGGCGGCATCGCGCTGCTCGTGTGGGCCTACCGCACGCGCACGCCGTCGGGAAATTTCGCGCACCGATGAAGCAGTATCTGGACCTGATGCGGCGGATTCGCACCGACGGGGTCCGCAGGGGCGACCGCACCGGGACGGGAACCCTGGCGCTCTTCGGCCAGCAGCTGCGCTTCGACCTCGCGCAGGGCTTGCCGCTCCTCACCACCAAGAAGGTCCACGTGCCGGCGGTGATCTACGAGCTGCTGTGGTTCCTGCGCGGTGAAACCAACATCGCCTGGCTGCACGAGCACGGCGTCAGCATCTGGGACGAGTGGGCGGACGAGCGCGGCGAGCTCGGACCGGTATACGGCAAGCAGTGGCGCGCCTGGGCCGCGGCCGACGGACGCATCATCGACCAGATCACCCAGGCGGTCGAGCGGCTGAAGAGCGATCCGGACTCGCGCCGCAACATCGTGAGCGCGTGGAACGTCGGGGAGCTCGGCGAGATGCGGCTCATGCCCTGCCACATGTTCTTTCAGCTGCAGGTGGCGGGCGGGCGGCTGTCGTGCCAGGTGTACCAGCGCAGCGCCGACATGTTTCTCGGCGTGCCGTTCAATATCGCCAGCTACGCGCTGCTCACCCACATGTTCGCGCAGCAGTGCGAGCTGACGCCCGGGGAGCTCGTGTGGACCGGCGGGGACTGCCACCTGTACCTGAATCATCTCGAGCAGGCCGACCTGCAGCTCGCGCGCAGCCCGTTCGCCCTGCCGCGGCTCGCGATCCGCCGCCGCCCGCCGAGCATGTTCGAGTACCGGTACGAGGACTTTGACATCGTCGGCTATCAGCATCACGCGGCCATCAGGGCGCCGGTGGCGGTATGAACAACGCGCGTCCCCTGAGGGTGTCGGCGGTGGTCGCCGTGACCGGGATCGTGTACGGCGACATCGGCACGAGCCCGCTGTACGCCCTGCAGTCGGCGCTCGGTGCCGCGGGCGCTTTCAACGCGCAAAGCGTGCTCGGAGTGCTGTCGCTCATCTTCTGGAGCCTCACCATCTCCGTCACCCTCAAGTACCTGACGATCATCATGCGGGCGGACAACGAGGGCGAGGGCGGGATCCTGGCGCTGTTCGCGCTGGCGCAGCGGCGGCTGATCACCGGCAGCACCTGGGCGAAGGTAGCGGTGGGACTGGCGCTGGCCGGAACCGCGTTCTTCTTCTGCGACGCACTGATCACGCCGGCGATCTCGGTGCTGAGCGCCGTCGAGGGCCTGGAAGTGCTCGACGCGGACCTCAAGCGCTGGGTGATCCCGGTCACGATCGGCGTCATCGCGGTGCTGTTCGCCTATCAGCGCCGCGGCACCGCCAGCGTCGCGACGCTGTTCGGCCCCATCATGGTCGTGTGGTTCCTCACGATCGCGGTGCTAGGCGCGATTCCGCTCAGCCGCAACCCGCAGGTGCTGGCCGCGCTGAACCCGTACTGCGGCCTCAGCCTGCTCATGCATCGCCCGGCGGTGGCGCTGGCGATCATCGGCGCGGTGTTCCTCGCGATCACCGGCGGGGAGGCGCTGTACGCCGACATGGGGCATTTCGGCAAGCGCCCGGTGCGCATCGCGTGGTTCGCGCTGGTCGGACCTGCGCTGGTCATCAACTACTTCGGCCAGGGCGCGCTGCTGCTCGAGCTGGGCAAGCCGATCGAGCATCCGCTCTACCACCTGGTGCCTGCGGCGCTGCTGCCGTGGCTGGTGGTGCTGGCGACGGCGGCTACGGTCATCGCCTCGCAGGCCACCATCTCCGGGGCGTTCTCCATGGCACGCCAGGCGGTACACCTGGACCTGCTGCCGCGCCTGCGCGTGCTGCAGACCTCCGCGCTCGAGCAGGGCCAGATCTATGTGCCGATCGTGAACTGGCTGGTGTTCCCCGCCGTCATCCTGTTCGTGGTGGGCTTCGGTTCCTCGGATGCGCTGGGCGGGGCTTACGGCGCCGCCGTGGTCGGCACCATGTTCGTCACCACGATCCTCGGCGCATTCGTCGCGGCCACGCAATGGAGCTGGCCGAGGTGGCAGGTGGCGACCGTGTTCGGCGTGATCCTGGTCACCGACAGCGCATTCGTCCTGGGCAACATGACCAAGGTTCCGACCGGCGGATGGATTCCGCTCACCCTGGGGGCGATCCTGTGCCTGATTTTCATGACCTGGCGCAGCGGGCGCCTCGAGCTGCGCAGGGCGCTGGCGAAGCTCGCGGTGCCGCGCAGCGAGCTGCCCAAGATCGTGGCCGGCGTGCACCGCGTGCCCGGCACCGGGGTGTTTCTCGCCAGCAACGCGAGCCTGGTGCCGTCCGCGCTGATCCGCAACATCCAGCACAACGGCGTGGTGCACCAGCGCGTGATCATCCTCAATGTCGGGATCGCCGACACGCCGCGCCAGGATCCGGCCGGGCGGCTGCACATCGAGGAGCCAGTGCCGGGGGTGTACTACATCACCGCGCGCTTCGGCTTCATGGAGACTCCGGACGTGGCCGAGGCGCTCAAGGCGTGCCGCACGCGCGGCCTGCGTGTATTCACCGAGGACAGTTCGTTCTTCGTGGGCCGGCACGTGGTGCGCGCGCGGCCGCTGCCGGGCCTGCGGGGCCTGCAGCGGCGCCTGTTTGCGCGCATGCAGCAATACAGCACCCAGGCGGCGGAATTCTTCCGCATGCCGTTCCGCGACGTCGTCATCCTCAATACGGCGGTGGAGATCTGACGGGCCGCTTGTAATAATGCCGTCACATGAGCGCCGCGCAGCCGCTGATCTCCCTCATTGTTGCGATGGCGCAGAACGGCGTCATCGGCCGCGGCAACGCGCTGCCCTGGCGGCTGCCTGCCGACCTCAGGCGCTTCAGGGAGTTCACGCTCGGCAAGCCCATCCTGATGGGCCGCAAGACGTTCGAATCCATCGGCCGCCCGCTCCCGGGGCGCGCCAACCTGGTGCTCAGCCGCGATCCCACCTGGTTCGCCAACGGCGTGATCACGGTGCACTCGGTGGACGAGGCGCTCTTGCAGACGCGCACCTGCGAAGAGCTGGTGGCGATCGGCGGCGCAGAGATCTACCGCCTGCTGCTGCCGCTCGCGCGCCGCATCTATCTTACCCACGTGCTCGCCGACGTCCCCGGGGACAGGTACTTCCCGGCGTTCGATTCCACTCAATGGGACGACGTCGAATGCCGCACGCACCCGGCCGACGAACGCCACGCCTACCCGGTCACGTTCGTGACGCTCGAGCGGCGCAATGCCCCGGCGCCGCCACGGCCGCATTGAGCGTGTGGTGACCCGCGAGAAACGCTGCAATGGCGCGAAGCGGTAGCATTCGACTTCGAACGGTGAAGTTGAGGGGCGGCGCCAAACCGACCACGCCTCACGGCCCCCTCCAACGAATAGACCGCCGGCCTACGCTACTTCAAGGAGGGCGCCGGGATTTCTGCTTGCCACGAGCAGGAGCGTCCGAGCAGCACCCGAGGGGGCGCGACGTCCTTGCTCCCAATCCTGGAGGGTGCGTACCGACACCCCCATCAGTCCCGCAAACTGCGCCTGCGACAGGCCCGTCTTGGCCCGAATACTCGCAACGTCGGGTACGTTGATCACCCGACTATATTCGCCACGCTTGAGCTGGCGCAGCCCCTCAAGAATCTCGCGACCAATGTTTCGCTTAGCCTTAGACATCTTCCACTTCCTTAGCGATCTGCCGAAGCACGTGCGCTGGAATGTTCTCCGCAACATTCTTCGGGTACATCGTCAACATCCAAATGACCCCATGGGCTCTTCGCACGTAGTAAATGATGCGATAGCCACCGCGCTTACCGCGACTGGGCGCCACCCAGCGTAATTTCCGAACGCCACCTGTGCCAGGTATCACTGGCCCCGATTCCGGCTCGCGCATGAGCACCCCTTGGAGCCTGGCGTAATCGTCGTCGCTCAGGTAATCGAGGACAAGCTTAGTAAACAGCCGTGTCTCGATGAAGCTGAACACTGCGGTAGTATACGGCAGCGCCGTATGGCGTCAAGCGAAGCCGCGGCGCTCTCGCCGGCGGCCTAACTCTCGATAGGCGGCAGGCACTCGGTGATCAGCTTCTCGGCCAGCACCGGATCGGGCTCGCCGTCCAGATGAGCGGCGGCGGGCGCCGCGTCCAGCTCATCGAGCAGCTGCGCCTGCAGCGCGCCGCGCCGCAGCGCCTCCGCGTAGGGAATTTCCGGGTGAAACATTACCATGGAATAGCGCGGGATGAAGCGCTCGGGGAAGCGCCGCTCGAGCTGCATGGCGATGCGCTTGCGACGTACGAAGCGCGCGTCGAGCACCGCGTCGCGCATCTCCGTGTAGTTCTCCAGCGCCATCTGCGCGATCGCCGCGGCGTTCGCGCGCCGCGCCTGCTCGAATTCCGCGAACAGCGGCTGCCACTGCTCGTGCCGGTCCAGCAGCGCATCCAGCTCCAGGCAGTCTTCGAAGGCCGCGTTCATTCCCTGGCCGTGAAACGGCACGATGGCGTGCGCAGCGTCGCCCAGCAGCAGGATACGGCCCGCCACGTGCCAGGGAGCGGTGTGCACCGTGCCGAGCTGGCCTTGCGGGTGGCTGGCGAACTGCCCGGGCAGGTCGGCGAGCAGCGGGACCGCGTCCGCAAACTCGCGCTCGAAGAACTCCGTCACCGCCGCCGGGCTCCTAAGCGCCGCGAAGCTCTCTTGCCCGGTGCGCGCCAGGAACAGCGTCGCCGTGAAGCTGCCGTCGGTGTTGGGCAGGGCGATCAGCATGAACCCGCCGCGCGGCCAGATGTGCAGCGCGTTGCGTTCCAGCACCGCTGCCGCGGCGGCGGGCACGGTCAGCTCCTTGTAGTCGTGTTCGAGCCATTCTTCGCGCACCGTCACCAGCCCGGCAGCCGCGAGGCTCGCGCGCAGCGTCGACCCCGCACCGTCGGTGGCGAGGGTGGGCGCGAGGGTCGTCTCGTGCACCGCGCCGCTTGCATGGTCACGAAAATGCAAGCGGTCGTGCTGCAGGTCCGCCCCGAGGCACTGCTGGTTGAAACGCACCCGCACGCTGGCGTGACGCGCGGCCTCCGCGATCAACACCCGGTTCAGCTCCGCGCGGCCGACCGAGTAGATAACCTCGTGCTCGCGCTGGCCGTACGGCTGCAGCGCGGCCGCGCCGGTGCGCTCGTGGACCATGCGGCCGCGCATCGCGATCAGCAGCGGACGCACCTGCGGCATGACGCCGGCGCGCTCCAGCGCCTGAATGCCGCGCGCAGCGAGGGCAAGATTGATGGAGCGTCCGCGCTCGGGCTGCGCCTGCCGCGGGTCGGGCCGCCGCTCGTGGAGCGCGACCGCAAAGCCGCGCCGCGCGAGCAGCACCGCCAGCAGGGCGCCTGCGAGTCCCGCACCGACGATGTTGACGGTCGTCCCCGCCGCGCTCTTCACGGCAGCTCCGCGAGCACCTGCGCCAAGCGCTGCGCAAAGCGCAGCACTTCCTCGAACTGGTTGTAGAGCGGCACCGGCGCCACCCGGATGATGTCCGGCGCGCGCCAGTCGCACACCATGCCGCCGTCGCGCAATGCATCGAACACCCGCCGGCCGCGCCCGGCGCCGCCGGCGATACGCAGTGAGAGCTGGCAGCCGCGGGCTGCGCTGTCGCGGGGCGTGATGACCTGAACCCGCGGTTCCATGGGCCGCAGCAGTTCCTCCAGGAAGCCCGTCAGCGCCACGGACTTCTCGCGCAGGCGCTCCATGCCGGCCTCCCCGAAGATCGCGAGCGAGGCGATGAGCGGCGCGGCGGACAGTATCGGCGGGTTGCTGACCTGCCAGGCATCCGCCCCGGGCGCCGCCAGGAACTGCGGCTCCATGCGAAAGCGCGTCGCCCCCTCGTGCCCCCACCAGCCGGCGAGACGCGCGCCGGGTAGCGCGCCACTGTGCTGCGTACGCGCCTGCGCGCGCGTGTGCCGCTCGTGCACGAAGCAGCCGCCGATCGCGCCCGGGCCGCCGTTCAGGTACTTGTAGCTGCACCACACGGCGAAGTCCGCTTCGCTGTCGTGCAGCGCGAGCGCGGTGTTGCCCATCGAGTGCGCGAGGTCGAATCCGGCGCTGCAGCCGTGGCGGTGCGCGGCGCGTGCGATGCGCGCCAGGTCGAATGCCTGGCCGGTGCGGAACTGCACGCCGGGCCACAGTACGAGGGCGATCTCCTCCCCGTGCTGCGCGAGGCAGGCCTCGAGCGCCGCGAAGTCCACCAGGTCCTCGGCGGCGCGCGGCGCCAGCTCGATGAGTGCGGCGTCCGGGTCCAGCCCGTGCCAGGCGATCTGGGACGCGACCGCGTGCCGGTCGGACGGGAACGCGCCCGCTTCGATCAGGATGCGGGTGCGCTTGCCCTGAGGGCGGTAGAAGCTGGCCAGCATCAGGTGCAGGTTCACGGTGAGCGAGTTCATGGCGACTACTTCGGCCACGCGTGCGCCGGCGAGCGCCGCGAGCCCCGCCGCCAGGTTCTCGTGGTAGGGCACCCAGGGCCGCCGCGCGTGCTCGTGCCCCTCGACCGCGCGCCGTGCCCACTCGTCCAGTTCCTCGCGCACCCGCTCGCGCGCCGCGAGCGGCATGAGCCCGAGCGAATGGCCGCACAGGTACACGAGCGGCGCGCCGCGCTCATCCGCGGGCAGCGCAAAGCGCGCCCGCAAGGCGCGCAGCGGGTCGGCCGCGTCGTGCAAGCGCGCGAACTCCAGTTGCGGCGCCGCGCTCATGACATGAGCGCGTACAGCAGCGGCCGGCTCGGGACCGCATCGCCGGACAGCGCCGGCAGCTGCAGCGCGAGCAGGAACACCCCGTCCTCGACCTCATCGGGCACGAACGCGAGCTCGGTGATGGTGGCACCGGGGCGGGCCGCCTCGGCGAGCCGCACCGAGCCGGGGGGCAGCCCGAAGAAGATGCGGTGCGCGGTCAGCCGCCCCGCATCGTGCGCGCGGTCGATCGACGGCACATCGACGACGAGGTGCAGGATATCGCGCTCGACGAGCCGCGCCGCCGCCTCGCGCGACAGGTACGGCGGGGTTTCGTGCGAGTAGTCGCGCGAGCGCTTCTCGGGGCCGTTGGGGCGCGTGCGGATGATGAGGGCGCGCGCCTCGAAGCGCAGATCCGCGGGCCAGCCGCGCTCGATGGCGCGCCGGGTGATGAGCAGGTCCCCGGGAAGCGCTGCGGGTGTGCTGCCCTCGCCGGATTCGGCGGCGGGCTCCGGAGCGAGCGACAGCAGCACAGCCGGCAGCAGCCCGAGTGGGGCCACGTGGCAGGCGTCGAGCCGCTCGCGCGTGAGATGTCCCACGCACTCGGTGTGGGTGCCGTTGCAGTGGGGAATGAGCGTGATGAGCTCGCAGTTGCAGCTCGCGCCGTGCTCCACGGTGCCGGGAAAGCCCGGTGCTTCGAACGGCCGGGCGCTGGCGCGCGGCGCCCCGAAAGTCGTGAGCTGCGGGCCGGCGAAATCCAATTCCACGGCAAGACTCACCGGCCGCGCAATATCGATGCCGACCTCGCGCCCGCCGAGCGCTATGCGCGCATTCACCTAAGGGCGCTCCAGCACCGCCCCGCACCGCCCGCAGGTGCGCCGCGCGGCGTTGGAGAAGAAGCGCTCGAACACCGGCGGGAACTGTTTCTCGATGTCGGTGAGCTCGAAGAACTCCTCGTACAGGCGATTGCTGCAGCGCTCGCAGTACCACTGGAAGCCGTCGAGCTCACCCGCGCGCCGCGCCCGCTCGATGACCAAGCCGACGCTGTTGGCGGGCCGCTGCGGGGAATGCGGCATGTTGGGCGGGATGAGCAGGATCTCGCCGGCGCGGATCGGCACATCGGCCGCGCGGCCCTCCTGCATGGTCTTGAGCACCATGTCGCCTTCGAGCTGGTAGAAGAATTCCTCGCCCGGGTCGACGTGGTAGTCCTTGCGCGCGTTCGGACCGCCCACCACCATGATGATGAAGTCGCCGTCGCGAAATACGCGCTTGTTGCCTACCGGCGGCACCAGCTGGGCGCGGTTGGCTTCGATCCACTGCCCGAAGTTGAACGCTTGCAGGGACTGCATGTGTCCTCCATGCCTTTCGCGTATGGTACGCGCTGTCCGCGAAGTGAGGAGAGTCCCATGCACAGCCTGGCAAGGGTCAGCGCGGCGCGCGCCGCGACGGCGGCAGTGCTGCTCACGTTGTGCGGCTGCAGCCACCTTCCCGCCTGGCCGTGGCACCACGCGCCCGCCCCACCCCCGCCGCCGGTACACGAGCTCGATATCACCGGCGTGAATACCCCGGGCACCTTCGCGCAGTACTGGAAGCGCAACACCCTGCTGGTGGACTTGAGCGGCGCGCGCGGCTCAGGTCAGATCGTGCTCAAGCCCGCCGCCGGGGCGGCCTGGCCCGTGCGGCTCGCCTTCAGGGCAACGCCGGGGTCGTTCGCGGTGCTTGAAGTGCGCGCGGCCGAGCGCACCAGCCTGCCCATCAACGCGGATGGCTCCCAGCCCGTCGACCTGGAGCTCGCGCCCGGCATCTATACGCCCGACACACCGCAGATGAGCGTCTCGTGGGGGCCGCAGCCCGCGCCACCTCAGTAACAATCAAACACCCGGCCGCTGATGCCCGCGGCACGGCACGCTGACCGGCGCCCGATCGGCGTCCAGGTCGAGGGCGGTGAGCGCGCCGCCCCAGACACATCCGGTGTCCAGCCCGACGACGCCAGGCCGCAGCACCAGGCCGAGCGCCGACCAGTGTCCGAAGATGATGCGCGCGGTGCTGCTCGCGCGAGCGTCGAGCTCGAACCAGGGACGCAGCGGCGAGGGCGGGGGCGGCGGCGTGCCCTTGACGCCCCACTCCACGCGCCCGTCGGCCGTGCACACCCGCAGGCGTGTGAGGACGTTGATCGAGAAGCGCAGCCGCTGCATGCCCGCGAGAGCCGGGCTCCACCGGTCGGGCTCGTCGCCGTACATGTGCTCGAACAGCGCGCGAGGGTTGCCGCGCAGCGCGGACTCGACCTCGCGCGCGAGCTGCAGGGTGAGCGCCACCGTCCACTGCGGCACGACCCCGGCGTGCACCATGAGATCGCCCGCCTCGTAGTGCGCCAGCGGGCGCGTGATGAGCCACTCGAGCAGCGCGTCCCGGTCGCTCGCCGCGAGCACCTCGTCCAGTGTGTCGGATTTGCGCTTGCGATGATCGGCGTGCACCAGCGCCAGCAGGTGCAGGTCGTGGTTGCCGAGCACCACCACGGCGTTGTCGCCGAGCGCGCGCACCAGCCGCAGCGTCGCCAGCGAGCCTGGCCCACGATTGACGAGATCACCGACGAACCACAACCGGTCGCGGTCCGGCGCGAACCTCACCCGCTTCAGCAGTGCGCGCAGTTCCCGGTCACAGCCTTGCACATCCCCGATCGCATGGCGTGTCACTGCACAATTCCCGGCATGGCGAGCCGGAAGGGGTGGATCGGTGCGTCGAACTGCGCCCCGTCGTCGGCGAGCATCTGGTAGCTGCCCTGCATGGCGCCGACCGGGGTTTCCAGTACCGCGCCGCTCGAGTAACGGAATCCCTGGCCGGGCTTCAGATACGGCTGCTCGCCCACCACGCCGTCGCCGCGTACTTCCTCCACCTTGCCGTTGGCATCCGTTATCACCCAGTGCCGTGTCAGCAGCCGTGCCGGCACCTGGCCCTCGTTGCGGATGGTTATGGTGTAGGAAAAGACGAAGCGGCGCTCCCGCGGGTCGGATTGCTCGTCGAGGTAGCTGGTCTCGACGTCGACGCGGATGTTGTGCTCCTGGGGCGTCATGGCGGACATTCTATCAAGCCCTCAGCCCCGCACCGACGCGCATCGCGAGCACGTCGCAGGGAGCGGCGTGCAGCACCGTGTCCTCGGTCATATTCACCAGGATCGAGAGCCCGTGGCGTTCGCGGCTGCCCAGCACGATGAGGTCCGTGTGACGCTCGCGCGCCACGCGCACGATCTCGGATTTGACATTGCCCCGCTCGACACGGCACGCGGCGGCGGCGAGCCCCAACTCGCCGGCGAGCGCGTCGAGGCGCTGCCGGGCCCGCTCGAGCAACTCCTGCTCGATATGCGGCGCCGGCATCAGTGTCTCACCCATCGGCTCGACCGGCACGAACTCCACGACGTGCAGCAGCTCGATCTCCGCCCCGAGGGCCGCGCCGAGCGCTTGCGCGCGCCGCCCCAGGACCATGCTGTCTTCGGTCAGGTCCACGACCAGCAGGATGCGACGGTAAACCGCCATGGCGAGTCTCCCGTAAGCAGTGCGCCGCCACTTCAAGCCTAGCGTCAGACGCGCGCGCGGTCGAGGGTTTGCGCCAGGGTGTTGAATTCCTGCGCCGTCAGGGTCTCGGGGCGGGCCCCGGGGTCGAGGCCGCAGGCGCTGATCTGGTCGCGGGACAGGAGCCGGCCCAGCGCGTTGCGCAGGGTCTTGCGGCGGTGCGCGAAGGCCGCGGCCACCACCGCCGCATAGTGCGGGCTCACGGCGAACTGCGGCGCCGGCCGCACCGTGAGCCGCGCGACCGCGGACCAGACCTTGGGGGGCGGCTGAAAGGCGCCGGGGCCCAGATCGAACAGCCGCTCGATGCTTGCCCACGGGGTGAGCATCGCGGTGAGGCGACCGTAAGCAGGCCCACCCGGTTGCGCGGCGAGGCGCGCCACCACTTCCCGTTGCAACATGACGTGCAGGTCGGCGATGGCCGCGGCGTGCGCGAGCAGATGGAACAGCAGCGGGGTGGAGATGTTGTACGGCAGGTTGCCGATGATGCGCAGCCGCCCGGCGCGTTCGCGCGCGAGGCGCGTGAAGTCGAAATCCAGCGCGTCGGCGACGTGCAGCGCACAGCGCGGGGACTCGCTGAAGCTCCCGGCGAGCTGCGCCGCGAGATCCCGGTCGATTTCGATGGCATCGAGCGTGCAGCCGGCGAACGCGAGCAGGCGGCGCGTGAGGGCGCCGCGCCCCGGCCCGATCTCCACCAGATGATCGCCGGGGCGGGGCGCGATCGCCTGCACGATGCGGCCGATCGCCGCCGGGTCGTGCAGGAAATGCTGGCCGAAGCGCTTGCGGCGCGGCGGCCGGCCGGCAGGCGCACTGCGCCCCATCAGCGCCGGCGAGCGCTGAGCTCGATCGCGAGTTGCACCGCGGCGCTGAGGCTGCCGCTCTGCGCGCGCCCGGTGCCGGCAAGGTCCAGCGCCGTGCCGTGATCCACCGAGGTGCGCACGAACGGCAGTCCCAGCGTCACGTTGATTGCATGGTCGAAACCGGCGTGCTTGACGACCGGCAATCCCTGGTCGTGATACATGGCGAGCACGGCATCGAAGCGCTGCAGCACCTGCGGCACGAACACCGTGTCGGCCGGCAGGGGCCCGCTGGCGCGCAGGCCATCGTGCCGCATTTTCTCCACGGCGGGTCCTATCACCCGCAGCTCCTCGTCGCCGAGGTAGCCGCCCTCCCCGGCGTGGGGATTCAGTCCGCACACCGCGATGCGCGGTTCGCGGATTCCCCACCACTGCGTCAGGTCGCGCGCCAGCACCGCGGCCGTCTCGCACAGGGAACTGACGGTGATGGCGGCACTGACGGCGGCGAGCGGCAGGTGAGTGGTCGCCAGCGCGACGCGCAGCGTGCCCGCCGTGAGCATCATGACCGGGTGGTCGGCATGGGCGCGCTGCGCGAAATACTCGGTGTGCCCGCTGAAGGGGACGCCGGCATCGTTGATCGCCCCCTTGTGCACCGGGGCGGTCACGACGGCATCGAACTCACCGGCCAGCGTGCCGTCGATGGCGCGGTCGAGGAGCCCGAGCACGTAGGGTGCGTTGGCCGGATCCAGCCGCCCGGGGACGCTCGGCGCCTTGAGCGCCGAGTGCTCCACGAGCAGCCTGCCGGGTTCGTGGCGCTGTCGCGCGGACTCGCGCCGGGCGTGCGCCGCGTAGGGGCGCAGCCCGACGTTCAGGCCCGGCAGCCGGGCGCGCTCGCCGAGCAGTCCGCGGTCCGCAAGGCACACGAGCTCACAAGCGAGCTCGCGGCGGGCGAGTGCCAGACACAGCTCGGGGCCGACGCCTGCGGGCTCACCCGACGTCAAGACAATTCGGGGAATCCTATGATTTGTACTCGACATAGGCTTCGTCGCGCAGGCGGCGCAGCCACAGCTCCGTTTCTTCGTCTGCCTTGCTCGCGCGGATCGCTTCCAGGGCGCGCCGGCGCCTGACCTCGTCGCTGTTGTCGAAGGTGCGCTGACCGAGCAGCTGCGCGATGTGCCAGCCAAACTGGGTATGGAACGGCTCGCTGATCTCGTCCACCTTCAGCTTCGTGATCACCTGCTCGAACTCCGGAGCGAAGGTACCCGGCCCGGCCCAGCCCAGGTCCCCGCCCTGCGCGGCGGATCCCGGGTCCTCGGAATTGGTCTGGGCGAGGACCGCGAAGTCGTCGCCTTTCAGGATGCGCTCGCGCAGTTCGTTGAGTTTCTGGCGCACGGTGGCGTCGTCGGCGAGCGCGTTGGTCTTCATGAGGATGTGGCGCACGTGGAGCTGGTTTTCCATCGCCTTGGTCTCATCGGTGCCGCGCACGTCATTGAGCCTGACGATGTGGTAGCCGGTCGGTGTGCGCAGCGGCTGGCCCACTTCGCCCGGTTTGAGCTTCTCCACGACATCGGTCAGGAAGGTCGGCAGCTCGGTTCCCTTGCGCCACCCGAGTGAGCCTCCGTCGAGCGCGGTCTGACTGTTGGAGTAGGCTACCGCGAGCCTGGCGAAGTCCTCGCCGCTGGCGGCTTTCTGGTAGACCTCCGCGGCGCGCTTGGCGGCCTGGTCCAGCTGCGCCGGAGTCGCCTCCTGGGGCACCGCGATCAGGATGTGCGAGACGTTGTACTGGCTGTTCTGGGGCGTCTTCGCCTGCTTTTCCAGGTACTGATCGATCTCCCTGGGGGTGACGCTGATGTGCTCCAGCACGTCGCGCTGGCGCAGCATCGAGAGCGTGATCTCCTTGCGCAGGTCGTCGCGGTAGGAGGCGTAGTCGACTCCCTGGCTGGCGAGCGTGTCCGGCAGCTGCGACAGGGTGAGGTTGTTGCGCTTCGCCACGTCCTGAAGCGCGGCGTTCAGTGTCTCGTCGGACACCTTCACACCGTCATGATTGGCGCGCTGCAGCTGGATCTCCTGCAGCACCAGCCGGTCCAGGACCTGCTGCCGCAATACATTCTGCGGCGGCAGCTCGAGCTTCTGCGCCCGCAGCCGTTCGCTGACCTGCGCGATTTGCGAGTCCAGCTCGCTCGAGAGCACGACCCCGTCGTTGACAATGGCGGCGATGCGGTCGAGCAGCTCGCCTTTGGTCTCGAGCTCCCGGGTCTGCGCGGACCCGAGTCCGCATACGCCGAGCAGCGCCACGCCCAGGGTCAGCCCGGCGAGGGCCGGGGGGGAAATCCGCCGCATCACTGCAAGTTCCTTGGTTGCGTAGCCGGTTCCGGAGGAGTGTAGCCGCGGATCTCTTCGGTGAGCGAGGTA
>JBOIAH010000435.1:0-3651 GCA_050739055.1 Steroidobacteraceae bacterium
GGGTAAACCATGTCGGCAGCGGCCTCCACAGCATCGCTGTCCACACCGTTCTTGACAGGCAGGTCGTAGTAGAGGGCGCTGAGCGCCGGTCCCGCGATGGTGTGTCGCCAGCCGAGGATACCGCCGCGCGCATCGAGCGCGGCCGATAGCCGGTCGACGTAGTAGGGCCGATAGCGATCGTGCCGGATGTCCTCCTCGCGGCTCCACAGCACCCGCACCGGGCCCGCGACGTGGCGCGCGATGCGCGCCGCCAGCACGATCCCGTCCACCTCCAGGCGCCGCCCGAAGCCGCCACCGATCAGATGATTGTGCAGACGGATCTGTTCGGGCCTGAGCCCCAGGGCCGCGAGTTTGGCGACCGCGCGATCCGGTGCCTGGGTGCCGACCCAGATCTCGCAGCGCCCCTCGCTGAAGTGCACCGTGCAGTTCATGGGCTCGAGCGTCGCGTGCGCGAGAAACGGCTGGTGATAGGTGGCCTCCACGTGCGTCACCGCATGCGCCATCGCGGCGGCCGGATCCCCGGCGCGGTGCGCCAGCGCGCCTTCCCCGCGCACCGCCGCCTCGAGGTCGGCGACGATGCCCGCCTGCTGCACCGAGGCGTTCGGCCCGTCGTTCCAGCGCGGCGCGAGCGCCTTCATTCCCTGCATCGCCGCCCAGGTGCCATCCGCCACAACGGCGACGAGGTCGCCTTCGTTCACCACCTGCCGCACGCCGGGAACTGCGAGCGCCGCGGCGCTCTCGAGCGGCTCGGCGATACTGCCGCCCTCCACGGGCGAGAGGGCGATGAGCGCGAAGCTGCAATTCGGCGGACGCGCGTCGATGCCGAACACCGCGCTGCCGTCCACCTTCGCGGGTGTGTCACGCCGCGGTGTGGCGCGGCCGATGAGCCGGAAGTCTGCGGGGCCCTTCAGCGGCGGCACCGGCGGTATGGGCCGGGCGGCCGCCGCGGCAGACAGCATCCCGTAGCCCAGGCGGCGGCCGGAAGGCGCATGAATCACCTGCCCGTGGGCCGCGTGACAGGCGCTCTCCGGCACGCGCCAGTGTCTGGCCGCCGCCTGGATCAGCATCACGCGCGCGGTCGCGCCCGCCTGTCGCAGCGGCAGCCAGCACTGGATGATGGACAGCGAGGTCCCGGTGGACTGGTCACGCGCAAAACCATGAAGGGCCGGGTCGACCGCGAACCCGTACACGTCGGCGTCGACGGGGAACCCGTAGACAGCCGGGTCGGGCGGCGCCGGCTCCACGGTGATGGCGTCCAGGTCGACCTCCAGCTCCTCGGCGATGAGCATCGGCAGCGAGGTGTAGGTCCCCTGACCCATCTCCACCTTCGGCATGATGAGCGTGACGCGATCGTCGGGGCCGATGCGCACATAGGCGTTGAGGCGGCCGGCCGCGGCCGCCGCGCCGCGCCCGGGCCGCTTCAGACGCCGCAGCGCGACGCCCAGCACGAGCGCACCGCCCACCGCCGCTGACACCTGCACGAAGCGCCGCCGGGTGAGCGCGGCGGGGTCGCTCATGATTCCCCGGCCTGCGGCGCCCGCGGTGGCTTGCGCGGCCTATGCTTCATTTGCGGCGGAGCATAGGGCTATCGATTATCGATAGTCTAGGGTGCGAGCCGCGTCAGGCCGCCGAGGAACGGCTGCAGCGCCTGCGGCACCGCGACCGAGCCGTCCTCGTTCTGGAAATTCTCCAGCACCGCCACCAGCGTGCGCCCGACCGCCAGCCCCGAGCCGTTGAGGGTGTGAACGTTCTCCGGTTTCTTGTCCAGAGGATTGCGCCAGCGCGCCTGCATGCGCCGTGCCTGAAACGCCTCGCAGTTGCTGCACGAGGAAATCTCCCGGTAGCGCTCCTGCGAGGGCAGCCACGCCTCCAGGTCGTAGGTCTTGGCGGCGCCGAAGCCGGTGTCCCCGGCGCACAGCACGACGGTCCGATAGGGGATCTCGAGCCGCTGCAGCACGGCTTCGGCGTGCGCGGTGAGTTCCTCGAGGGCTGCGTACGAATCCGCCGGCCGCACGATCTGCACCAGCTCGACCTTGTCGAACTGGTGGTTGCGGATCATGCCGCGGGTGTCCTTGCCCGCCGCGCCGGCTTCCGAACGGAAGCACGGCGTGTGCGCGACGAATTTCAGCGGCAGCTGCTCGGCCGGCACGATCTGCTCGCGCACCAGGTTGGTGACCGGCACTTCGGCCGTCGGAATGAGGTAGAAGCCCGGCTCGCCGCGCACCGCGAACAGGTCCGGCTCGAACTTCGGCAGCTGGCCGGTGCCGGTCAGCGCCGGGCGCTGCACCAGGTACGGCACGTGCACCTCGATGTAGCCGTGCTCGCGGGTGTGCAGCTCGAGCATGAACTGCGCGAGCGCGCGGTGCAGCCGTGCTACGCCGGCGCGCATCACCACGAAGCGGCTGCCTGCGATGCGCGCCGCCGCCTCGAAGTCGAGGCCCGCGAGCCGCTCGCCGATCTCCACGTGGTCGCGCGGCTTGAAGGCGAGGCGCCGCGGCTCACCCCAGCGCCGCACCTCGGCGTTGGCACGCTCATCGCTGCCGTCGGGGACCGAGGCGTGCAGCAGGTTCGGCAGCCCGAGCTGCCACTCAACGAGCTCGCCCTGCACTGCGGCGAGCTCGTTCTCCGCCCGGGCGAGTTCCGCCGTCAGAGCCTCGCCACGCGCGATCAAGGCCGCGACGCCCTCGCCGCGGCCCTTGGCGATCCCGACCGCCTTGGCGTTCGCGTTGCGCTCCGCCCGCAGGCGGTCCACCTCCACGGCCCAGGGTTTGCGCTGGTCCTCGAGCGCCTTGAGCCCCTGCACGTCCAGCCGGTAGCCGCGGCGCGCCAGGTTGCGCGCCACCGCGTCCGGATCGCTGCGCAGCAGTTTCGGATCGATCACTCGCTGAAACCTTTCGGCTTAAGCTGGGTCCGCAGGCGGGCCAGCGCCGCGCTGATCTTCAACTCCAGTCCGCGGGCGACCGGCCGATAGTATCGCCGATCCGGCAGCTCGTCCGGCAGGTAGCGCTCCCCCGCCGCGAACGCGTCCGGCTCGTCGTGCGCGTAGCGATACTCGCGCCCGTAGCCGAGGTTCTTCATCAGGCGGGTTGGCGCATTGCGCAGCCGCAGCGGCACTTCCAGCGTGCCGAACTCCCCGACGTCCGCCATGGCTTCGCTCATGGCCACATACACCGCGTTGCTCTTGGGCGCGCAGGCGAGATACACCACCGCGGTGGCGATCGCCAGCTCGCCCTCGGGACTGCCGAGGCGCTCATACGCCTCCCAGGCATCGAGCGTGAGCGCCAGCGCGCGCGGATCGGCGAGTCCCAGGTCCTCGCTCGCCATGCGCACCACCCGCCGCGCGATGTAGCGCGGGTCGCAACCCCCATCGAGCATGCGGCACAGCCAGTACAGCGCCGCGTCGGGATCGGAACCGCGTACCGCCTTGTGCAGCGCGGAAATCTGCTCGTAGAACTGATCGCCCCCCTTGTCGAAGCGACGGTGGCCGCCGCTGGCGACCTCACGCGCGAGCTCCACGCTGAGCGCGTGCGCGTGCGCGGCCTGCGCCATACCGGCGGCGAGTTCCAGCATGTTCAGCGCGCGGCGCGCGTCCCCATCGGCAGCCTGCGCGATCGTCTCGAGCGCGGCAGGCTCGGCCGCGATGCGCTCCTT
>JBOIAH010000436.1:0-2737 GCA_050739055.1 Steroidobacteraceae bacterium
GCCCCTGGGCGTCCACCGGGGGATGCGCTTCGAGCAGCAGCTGCCCGTCCACCCAGGCCACCTTGACCGGGTCATTGATAAGCCACACCGGGGTGCCGAGGGAAATCAGCGGGAACAGCGCGGCGACGTCCTCCGGGTACATGCGAATGCAGCCGTGCGTGACGGACATGCCCACCGCGACCGGGTTGTTGGTGCCGTGGATCAGGTACTCGCCCTGCCCGACCGCCAGGCGCAGGGCAAAGTCACCGAGCGGATTATCCGGTCCCGGTTCCACGACTTTCGGCAGCGGATCATCGTTCGCGGCGTGCTCCTTGCGGATCGACGCCGGCGGATGCCACGCCGGATGTCTGATCTTGGCGATGACCCGCGTCTCCCCGAGCGGCGTGCGCCAGTCCATCTTGCCGACACTGATCGGAAAGGTGATGACCACGCGCTTCTCGTGCCGGTTGCGCGGCTTGGGGTAGTAATAGAGACGATGCTCGGGAAGGTTCACCACGATGCCCGCGCGCGGCCCCGGAGGCAGGATGCGCCGCCCCGGCAACACGATCTTCCGGCCGGCGCCCGGCAGCCACACGTCCACGCCGGGATTCGCGGCGATGATCTCGTAGTAACCGAGGCTGTACTGGTGCGCGATATCCGGCAGCGTGTCCGCATATACCGCCGTCACGCTCGAGTCCTGGCCCACCACGGAGGAACCGTCCGCAGGCAGCTCGTAGATGGCGGCCCAGGCGGGAGTCACGCACAGACTCATGCACAGCAAGCCCAGGAGCGGCGTTCCGGACACCCGAGAGTCTCTCATTCTGCTCACAGAAAACGCATTCTATCCTATTGATTAGAGGATTCCTTTAGCATCGCGGCGTGCGCGATTCCAAAATACCGGCACGCGCCTTCTTCGAGCGCAGCGCGCTCACGCTGGCGCGCGAGCTCATCGGCATGCACCTGGTGCACGACGACGGCGGCACGCTGCGCCGCGGGCGAATCGTCGAGACCGAGGCGTATCTGGGGCCGCGCGATCGCGCGGCTCATTCCTCGCGCGGGCGCACCGCGCGCACCGCGGTGATGTTCGGGCCGCCCGGGCATGCCTACGTTTATTTCATCTACGGCTTCTGGCATTGCCTGAACGTCGTGGCGGCAGCCGAGGGCGTGCCGCACGCCGTGCTGCTGCGAGCGCTCGAGCCCCTCGAGGGAGTCACGGACCGGACCTCGGGGCCGGGGCTGCTGTGTCGCGCGATGCACATCGACCGGCGCTTCAACGGCATCGATCTGCGCGGCGGCGTGCTGTGGATCGAGCGAGCACCGCGCGCCGCGCCGGCCCGCATCGGTCGCAGCGCGCGCATCGGCGTGGACTACGCCGGCGAGTGGGCGCAGCGGCCCTGGAGGTTTTTCGATCGTGCTTCGTGCTACGTTTCCACTTTGCGACGGAGGTCGACTGCATGCCCAACCGTACCCGCTCCTTGAGCCTCGCCCTGTGCCTGTTCGCCGGCGCCGCGGTGCTGCCCTGCGCCGGCGCGTCCGCGCAGTTGCTCGAGGGGCGCGACTACCGCACGCTCACGCCCGCCCAGCCCGCCGGCAGTTCCGGGAAGATCGAGGTCCTCGAGTTCTTCTCCTACGGCTGTCCGCACTGCAACGACTTCTACCCGCTGGTGAGCGCGTGGGCCGAAAAGCTGCCGAAGGACGTGGCGTTCAAGGGCGTCGCGGTCGGTTTCGGGCGGCCCGCGTGGGTCAACCTCGCGCGCGCGTACTACGCACTGCAAGCCAGCGGAGATATCAAGCGGCTCGACGGCCCGCTGTTTCACGCCATCCACGAGCAGCACCTGCCGCTGTTCGATGAGCAGACCATCGCCAACTGGGTGGGCAAGCAGGGCGGAGATGCTACCAGGTTCACCAACGCCTACACCTCGTTCGGCGTCAACAACCAGACCGTGCAGGCCGATCAGATGGTGGAGGACTATCGGGTGGAGGGAATTCCAACGCTCGCGATCGACGGCAAGTACGTCGTGATCAGCCCCTCGCAGGCGGCTGATGAGCGCGCGGTGTTTCTCGGAGTGCTCGCCCTCGCCGACCAGGTAATCGCCAAGGTGCGCGCCGAGAGGCGCGCGGCCCGCATCGGTGGCGCGCCCGGGCACCACTGAGGCGGCGCGGCCTGCCTGAGTGCTCAGGCCCGGGTGAGCTCCAGCAGCTGGCTGCCCTCCGGCACGCGCTCGCCGCGCGCGAAGTGCAGGGTCTGCACCGTGCCGGCGTAGGGAGCCAAAACGGTGTGCTCCATCTTCATGGCCTCGATGACCATGAGCACCTCCCCCGCCGCGACCTGCTGACCGACCGCGACCGCCACGGACACCACCACCCCCGGTAGTGGCGTCGTGAGGCCGGCGCTGCCGGCGCTGGTGGCGAACTCGCGGGTACGTGGATCCTCGAGGAGAAAATCGTACTGCGCATCCTCTTCCCACAGCGACAGCCGCTCGCCGGCGGCGAAGTAGTGCGCCTCGCGGCGCCGCTCATCGATGGTTGCCGCGATGGTGCGCATCCCGCCCGCTGCCGGGCACGCCAGGTTCGCGATGCGCACCGGTGTGCGCCCGCCCAGCAGCGCCGACACCGGCTCGCCGGCGGCCGAGCCGATTTCCACGCCATGGGAGCGCCCGCCCCAGCAGAGCGTGTAACCGACGAGGGCGGGCAGATTCGGAGTAAAGCCATCGCGTGTCGCCCACGGGCTGGCCGTGACCGCCGCGCCGCCCGGGGC
>JBOIAH010000437.1:0-2915 GCA_050739055.1 Steroidobacteraceae bacterium
GTTGCTCACCGCCTCCTGGGCGATGCGCAGCAACTCGTGCTCGTGCTCGGGACGAAGCCCCGTGACCACGCCGCCGCCGTCAAAGGTGCAGGTGACGCCCCCGGGGACGGTGGAGCGCTCGGCTAACTGTCGCAGCGCGATCTCCAGTCCCGCGCGCCGCGTCTGATCCAGGCGCAGCGCCATGACCGAGCGGCGCGCTTCCGCGAGCCCGTCGCGCGCCAGGTCGCGGATGCGCGACAGCGTCACGGCGAGCTCGGTGTTGCGTTTCTTGCAGGGCGGGAAGTCCTCGGCCGCACCGAGCTGCATCAGGATTCCGGTGAACGCCTGCGCCAGCCCGTCGTGGATCTCCTGGCCGATGCGGGTGCGTTCCATGAGCACCGCGGCTTCCTTGGCCGAGTAGGCGAGGCGCGTCAGCTGCACGGCGAGCGTCGCCTGCTGCGCGAGCGCCACGAGCAGCTCGCTGCGCTGCACGTCCGCGGCGTTGCGGCGGAAGCTCAGGATGAAAAAGCCGACGCTGCGAGCTCCGAACACCAGCGGGTACACCACCGTGCCGACGCAGCCCTCGCGCTGATGGAACGCGAGCACTCCCGGCCAGATCTCCTCGCGCTGGCGCGCGACCTCAACGTAGAGCGGATCGCGCAGCTCGCCGAATCTCTGCGTGAACGTCGAGCCCGCGACCGGGACCGTGCTCGCGTACGACGGCTGGGCGAGCTGCCCGCCGCGCACGTGGGCGATGATGCGCCACTCCTGCACCGAGTCCTTGAGCACGATCACGGCCCCCGAGGCAGCGTCAAACTGGCGGGTGGCCTCGAGCAGCATGTGACCCATGAAGCTGTGCAGGTCGGTCTCACCGGCCAGGCGCTCGAGGTTGCCGCGGATCACGGCGTTGGCCTTGGCGAGCTCGGTGAAGCGCTCCTCGGCCGCGTGCTCGCGCTCGTGACGCACGTCATCGACCAGGCGCTCGCGATGCAAGGCGGCGCCGATCACGCCGGCGGCGGTCTCCAGCGCCGCCAGCTCCGCCGCATCGATCGCGCGATGCTGGCGGGTATTGTCGAAGCCCACGACGCCGATGAACTCGCCGGCGACGAAAATCGGGACGATGGCCTTGGTGCGCGTGCCGATGCCTTCGAAGCCGGGCGAGCAGGGACCGTCGGACGGATCGCTCTTGCTGAAGCACACGCTGCGCCCGGCGCGCAGCTCGGCGCACACGGCCGCGAAGTTGCGCTCGTCGCACGCGCAGCTGTGCGGATCCTGCAGGTGCGGCGCGACCCCTTCCGCCGTCCACTCGCTCACCACCACGAGCAGCGGCTCGCCGTTCGGCCCGGTGCGCGTTTCCATGAGGTTCACGCGATCCACGTGCGCCGCCTCGCCGAGGATCCCGAGCACCCCGGGAATTGCGGCCCGCACGTCCGGAGTCTCGAGCAGCATCCGGCTCGCCCTCGCGGAGGCGGTGAGCAGCCGCTCGCGGCCCTGCAACGATTCATTGATCCGGGTCAGCTCCTCGGCACAGGGGAGCTTGGTTTGCGGCTCGAGCAGGGGAAGGGGGTTGGCGCTCATGCGACTCGGTGCCCGTGCAGTGTTATCCGGAAGACCCGGCAGTTTAGCGCGGCCACGGGGCGATCTCAGAGTGCCGGCGCGGGTCTCTATCTTAAGAGGGAGCGCAGGGGCGTCCTCCTGGGCACCCAGCCGTCCGCGAATCAACGGCTTAGCTCCCGCATCGGCCGATGCAGCGCGGTGGGAGCATCAAGCTCCCGAGACCCGGACCGGCTCCTCGAGGGCATCCCGCCAGGCTCGGAGGGGGGCTGCGCGCACCCGGGTGCATCTAGCCGGTGAGCGCCGCGACGAGGACGATGAGCCCCACGTACGCGACGAGCACGGCGAGCGCGGCGCTGAGACGGCGGTTACTTTCACTCATGTTTCGAAGCTCCGGGACCGCGAGCTGCGCGGGCGATCCGCGCGCTGGCGCTGACGAACACGGGTGCGGTCGCGAGGGTGGACAGCGGGCACCGCCTGCGCCCACGGCCGGGCACCGACCGTTCCATTGTCGTGTTCAGCGCCCGCTCGTGACATGCATCGCCCGGAGAGCAACGGACACTTCCGGCGGCAGGCACGCGCCTCTCTCGCATGAGAGAGAGAGCGGAGTTGGGATCTGCACGGGCGAGGGCTTCCGGCCGCACCCACGCCGGTCGGCCGGTCGCGGGGTCAAAGGGAATCAAGGAGTTAGGGCGGCAATTGCTTGACGGCCTGGGTGCGGGCCGGTCTAATACGCGCCCTTCGGCTCAAGGCGGCCAGGTAGCTCAGTTGGTAGAGCAGCGGACTGAAAATCCGCGTGTCGGTGGTTCGATTCCGCCCCTGGCCACCATCAAACTTTTTATTTTCCGACGACTTGCAATCGGGCTGTGCCGTGGACATCCGGTGGTTGTGCCGTATTTGTGCCGTGACTTTCCGTGTTGCCAGCGTAGACCGCCAGATGCTCCGCGGCGAGGTGCGCATAGCGCCGCACCATCTTCTCGGTTTCCCACCCGGCGAGCTCCTGTAGCGCGAAGAGCGGCGTGCCGCCCTGCACGTGCCAGGAGGCCCAGGTGTGCCGCAAGTCGTGCCACCGAAAGTCCTCGATACCGGCGCGCCTTGTACCAGGCCGCCGTGCTGACCTGCCGGATGGGCTGACCCTCGTAGGTGAACACCCGAGTCGGGTGCTTCCCCCTTTGCGCCCGCAACACCTGCATCGCCGTGTCGTTGAGCGGCACGGCTATGGCCTTTCTCGCCTTCGCCTGGTCTGGATGGATCCACGCGAGCTTGCGTGACAGGTCGACCTGCTCCCAGGTCAGCCCCGTCACGTTCGCTGCACGCAGCCCCGTCGCCAGCGTGAACGCCGCCATGCTCTGCAGATGCGCCGGTAACTCGCGCAAGAGAAT
>JBOIAH010000438.1:0-2054 GCA_050739055.1 Steroidobacteraceae bacterium
GCACCCAGCCGTTGATGCGCTTGAGGCGTCTGTCCGCCGACATCTGGCCCCAGAAAGCGATCCAGAAAGCGCATTCGGTGAAGCGCGGCGGGTCGATCGGCAGCGCCTCGGCGAGCAGCGCGAGCAGCTCCGCGTCGTCGTCCTGCGCGGCCGCGGTCAGCCGCGCTTCGATCCGGCGCAGGATCAGGCGCAGCGCGGCGATGATGATCTGCTGCTTGGTATCGAAGTAATGCGCGACCATGCCGGTGGTGTAGCCGGCCTCACGCGCGATCCGCACGATGGTCGCCTGGTCGAAGCCGTGCGTGGCCACCACCCGGCAGGCCACCAGTGCGATCTCGTCGCGGCGCTGGTCGTGATCGACGATCTTGGGCATGGGCTTTAGGCCTTGCCCGCCAGCCGGCCCGCCTCGGCCGGCACGGGCAGCCGCGACTGCGCAGCCTGCAGCGCCGTGAGGCGTGCGTGCACCGGCGCCTCCATGGGCGCCGCCCGGGCGGCCACCGTATCCACGTGCAGATACAGCTGCTCGCCGGTGGCGACGAGCGCCTGATCGCATCGCCGGTACAGCGCGTGGAACAGCCGCACGCGCTTGTCATCGACCTGCAGCACCCGGCTCGTCACGTACAGCGGCTCGAGCGAGCGGGCCTCGGCCTGGTGAGTGACGTGGGTTTCCACCGTATACAACGCGTGCCCCGAGCGGCGGTAGGCGTCGTCGACGCCGGCGAACCTGAACAGCGCGTCGCTGGCATCGCCGAACACCTGCAAATAACGCGAGTCGGTCATGTGGCCGTTGTAGTCGACCCACTCGGGGCGCACCTGCGCCTCGAGCACCCGCAGCGGCTGCTCCGCACCGCCCCCGCCGGCCGTGCCGGCCGCGGCTTCGATTCGAGCGCGTGCCTCGGCCGCGCCGCTTTCGTACAGCCGTTCCTCGAGCGCGCGCAGCGTCGCGCCCGCGCCGAGGTTGAATTGCCGCAGCACCTGCTGGATCGCCACCAGGTAGTCATCGCGCAGCCGTTCGAGCTCGCGGATCGAGCGCTCGCCAGCCTGGGCCTGAGTGCCCTCCACCATCCGGTCGATCAGCTGCTCGGTGAGCTCCGGCGCCTCGAGCTTGGTCCATGGCCATTTCAGGCACGGCCCGAACTGCCTGAGCATGTGGCGCATGCCCGGTTCGCCGCCGGCGAGATGGTAGATGAGGTTGGTGCCCATGCCGGCCCAGCGCAGCCCCGGGCCGTACACGATCGAGTCGTCGAGCTCCCCGGTGGTCGCGACGCCCTCGTTGACCATGTGCAGGATCTCGCGCCACAGCGCCTCCTGCAGCCGGTCGGTCAGGTGGCCCGGGATCTCGCGCCGCACCTTCAGCGCGTGCATGCCGATGTAGGTAAAGAAGCGACTCGCCGCCTCGACGGTCGCGTCCGCGGTGTGCCTGCCGCCCACCAGCTCCACGAGCGGCAGCAGGTACACCGGGTTGAACGGATGCGCGACCAGGAAGCGCTCCGGAGACTCGAGATCGCGCTGCAGGTCCGAGGGCATGAGGCCCGAAGTGCTCGAGGCGATCACCACGTCGCGCGCCGCGTGGCGGCTCACCTCGGCGAGCATGCGCTGCTTGAGGGGCAGCTGTTCGGGGATATTCTCCTGGATGAAGTCCGCCTGGCGCGCCATGGCCTGCAGGTCGGTGGTGAACGACAGCTTGCCCTTCGGCGGCAGAGGCGCGATCGTCAGGCGCGCCAGCGCCGGTTCGGCGTTGGCGACCGCGCCGCGGATCCAGGCTTCCATCTCCGGCTTGACGTCCGAGGCCACCACGTCGATGCCGAAATGCAGCGCCCGGGCCGCCCAACCGCCGCCGATGACTCCCGTGCCGAGAAGACCCAGTGTCCTGACCTGACGCATCGTGACGCCTTTTTAATGTCGCCGTAATAATATAATAAACGCGCCGGGCGCGCACCGCCGGGCGCCGCGCCGCGCTCCCCCCGGACCGCGCTCGCCGGCCGCCCCTCCCGCAAGGGCCCGCGCGGGAATTCATACCTCGTTCAGGCAGCCGCGCTCATGCTCCACGGCGC
>JBOIAH010000439.1:0-2473 GCA_050739055.1 Steroidobacteraceae bacterium
AGCTCGAACAGGTGGCAGCCTTCCTTGAGGTGGGCGTCGGAGATAGTGAGCGGTGCGAGAAAACGAATCACATTGGAATAGACGCCGCAGGAGAGAATGATCAGCCCATGCCGCGCGGCCGCCTGTACCAGCGCCTTGGTGAGAGCCGGGTCGGGCGCGTCGGCGCGGGAGTTCTTCACCAGCTCGACGGCGACCATGGCGCCGAGGGCGCGCACCTCGCCCACGCACGGGAAGCGCACTTGCAGCCCCTTCAGGCGCGAGCTCATGAAGCGCCCGATATCCTGCGCGCGCTTGAGCAGTTGCTCCTCGCGTATCACCTCCAGCACCGCAAGTCCCGCGGCGCAGGCGAGCGGGGAGCCGGCAAAGGTCCCGCCCAGCCCGCCGGGACCCGGGGAGTCCATGATCTCGGACCGGCCGGTTACGGCCGACAGCGGCACTCCGCCGGCGACGCTTTTCGCGATGGTGATCAGATCCGGCTCAACGCCGGCGTGCTCGATCGCAAACATGCGCCCGGTTCGCCCGAAGCCGGACTGGATCTCGTCGGCGATCAGCACGATGCCGTGGCGGTCGCACAGGCTGCGCAGGCGCCGCAGCAGCTCGGGCGGCGCCGCATAGAACCCGCCCTCACCCAACACCGGCTCGATGATGATCGCCGCGACCCGTGCCGGGTCCAGGTCCGCCTTGAACAGCTGCTCGAGCGCCTGCAGGCAATGCTCGACGGTGACGCCGTGATAGGGCATCGGATAGGGGAGATGGTAGATCTCCGGCAGCATCGGACCGAAGCCCACCTTGTAGGGTTGCACCTTGCCGGTGAGGCTGATGCACGCGAGCGTACGGCCGTGGAAGCCGCCCGAGAATGCGATCAGCGCCGAGCGCCGGGTGTGGAAACGCGCGATCTTGATGGCGTTCTCGATCGCCTCGGCGCCGGTGGTGAGGAAAATAGTCTTTTTCGGGCCGGCGAGCGGCGCGAGTGCGTTCAGGCTCTCGGCGAGCGCGACGTAGCTCTCGTAGGGCGTCACCTGAAAGCAGGCGTGGGTGAATTTCTCCAGCTGCCGGGCGATCGCCTGTTGCACCTTCGGATGGAGGTGTCCGGTATTGAGTACGGAGATTCCGCTGGCAAAGTCGATGTAGCGCCGCCCCTCGACGTCCCAGATCTCGGCGTTCGAGGCGCGCTCGGCGTACACCGCGAGCGAGTTGCTGACGCCGCGCGGGACGGCTTGCTCGCGGCGCGCGTGCAGTTCGGCATTGGACGTCAAGGCAGTTCCTTGAGCGCCGCGGCGCGGTGAATCGCGGCCCGGATGCGCTGATAGGTGCCGCAGCGGCAGATATTGCCGGCCATGGCGGCGTCGATGTCCGCGTCGGTCGGCTCCGGAGTGTGCGCCAGCAGCGCCGCGGCCGACATGATCTGTCCGGACTGGCAGTAGCCGCATTGCGGAACGTCCAGTTCTATCCAGGCCTTTTGCACCGGGTGGCTGCGATCGCTCGACAGACCTTCAATGGTGATCACCGGCTGTGCGCCCACCGCGCTCACCGGCGTGACGCACGAGCGCACCGGCGCACCCGCCACGTGCACGGTGCAGGCGCCGCACAACGCCATGCCGCAGCCGTACTTGGTGCCGGTGAGCCCCAGCGTGTCGCGCAGCACCCACAAGAGCGGCGTGTCGGGAGCGACCTCGGCCTTAACGTTGTTGCCGTTGACGGTCAGTGTGATCATCGGACCCTCAGGCAGCAGCTACTATACGCCGATCGCATGCGAGGGCCGGGAAGACCCTCTACAATACACGCCGCAATCGAGCTGCCAAAGCGATCATCTTGAGCCAGATTCCATCCAACGCCCCCGGGGCAGCGATCAGCACCGAGGTAGTGATCGTTGGAGCCGGGCCCTGCGGGCTGTTTCAGGTTTTTGAGCTGGGACTGCTCGGCATCGGCGCGCACGTGGTGGACTCGCTGCAGCATCCCGGCGGGCAGTGCGCGGAACTCTATCCCGACAAACCGATCTACGACATCCCGGCGCTCCCGGTGTGCGGGGCGCAGGAACTGGTCGACCGCCTCATGCAGCAGATCAGGCCATTCAAGCCGCAGTTGCATCTCGGTCACGAGGTAGTGGAGTTCGCGCGCACCGACGCCGGACGGTTTCACCTGCGCACGGCCGCCGGCACCGCCTTCGACGCCGGGGCGGTGGTGATCGCCGCGGGCGTCGGCTCATTCCAGCCGCGGCGCCTCGGCATCGACGGCGCGGAGCGGTTCGAGGGCGGCGCGATCCACTACCGCGTGAAGAGCGCGGCTGAGCTCGCCGGCAAGCGCCTGGCGATCTTCGGCGGCGGCGACTCGGCGCTCGACTGGACGCTGGAGCTCGCGCCGCAGGCGCGCAGCCTCGTGCTGGTGCATCGCCGTCCCGAGTTCCGGGCGGCCCCGGCCTCGGTCGCGAAGATGCGCGAGCTGGTGGCCGCCGGGCGCATGCGCTGCCTCGAGG
>JBOIAH010000440.1:0-4425 GCA_050739055.1 Steroidobacteraceae bacterium
GCCGGGAACCGCTACCTGCGCGTAGCGCGGGCGCCGGCGGGAACCGCGGCGGGTAACGCTGGCGGCCTGGACTAGCCGTCGTGCGGCGTAGCGGACCGGCCATCGAGCGAGGCGAGCGTACCGTACAGGTCGGGTCGCCGGTCGCGGAATACGAACCAGTTGTCCCGTAACTGCGCGATCGCCGTGAGATCGAAGGTATGGGTGAGAACCGCCTCGCCCTCCTCGGGCGCTTCGGCAACCTTCGCCCCCATGGCGTCGGCGATGAACGAGGAGCCGTAAAAGCGCAGGTAGAGCCCCTGCGGATCCTGCAGCGAGCGTTCCAGCCCGTAGCGGTTCGCGGCGATGAGCGGCGTCAGGTTCGCCGCGGCGTGCCCCTGCTGGGTGCGTTGCCAGTGCTCGCGCGAGTTCACCGGCAGGGCGGGCGGCGGCTCGGTGCCGATTGCAGTCGGGAAGAAGAACAGTTCCGCTGCCTTGAGCGCCATGACGCGCGCGGTCTCCGGAAACCACTGGTCCCAGCAGATGCCGACGCCGATACGCGCAAAGCGCGTGTTCCATACCTTGAAGCCGGTGTCCCCCGGGGAGAAGTAGTTCTTCTCCTGGTAGCCCGGTCCGTTGGGGATGTGTGACTTGCGGTAAACGCCGAGATTGGCGCCGTCAGCGTCCAGGATCGCGATGGAGTTGAAATAGGCGGGCCCGGCGCGCTCGAAGAAGCTGACGGGGAGCACGACGCCGAGCTCACGCGCCACGGCGCTGAAATGACGCACCGCGGGGCTGTCCTGCACCGCGTGCGCGAGGCTCAGGTGCCGTGCATCCTGCTCGATGCAGAAATACGGGGTCTCGAACAGTTCCGGCAGCAGGATGATCTGCCCGCCCTGCGCGGCGGCGGCGCGCACCAGCCGCTCCGCGCGGGCGATGTTGCCCTGGGTGTTCCACTCGCACGCCATCTGCAGCGCCGCGACCGTCACTGGCCGTGGCGGCCTGCGGAAATGCTCAGGGTGCCCCGACATCGCTCACCCGCCGCCTCGCTCGCCGGTATCGGCTTTGAGGCGATTCTACTAGTTCATTGGCCGACGGGGAGGCGGCCTAAGCCTGCAGCTCAGGTGCGCGCGTTGCGCGCGGCGAGCGACTCCTGCACCTGCGCGCTGATGCGCATGGCCGTCTCGAGCGCGGTGAGCCCTGCCTCGCCCCCAACCACCGGTGCGCGTCCGCTGCGGATGCACTCGAGGAATGAGTCGATTTCGGCCTTGAGCGCATCGCCCGGCTCGAGGCTTTGCTCCTCGATGGTTACCGGCAGCTCCCCCGCAGGCCCGCCCGGGGGGCGCTTGCGGATCAGGGTGACGATCTTCTGCTGCAGGTCGAGCGATAGGTAGGCGTCGTCCTCGAACACGCGCAGCTTGCGCTCGGTCTTCAGGCTGACGCGCGAGGCCGTAGCATTCGCGACGCAGCCGTTGGTAAAGCGGATGCGCGCATTGGCGATGTCGATCTCTTCCGAGAACACCGGCGTGCCGACCGCATCGATGGTATCGATCGGGGCCCCGACGATCGTCTGCACGATGTCGATGTCGTGGATCATCAGATCGAGCACCACGTTCACATCGGTGCCGCGCTCGCGGTAGGGTGCCAGACGGTGACACTCCACGAAGCGCGGGGAGCGCAGGTACGGTTCGGCGGCGAGAATCGCCGCGTTGAATCGCTCGAGGTGCCCGACCTGCAGGATGCGCCTGGCACGCGCCGCGAGCGCGATCAGCTCGCGTGCCTGCGCCGGGGTCTCGGTGATCGGCTTCTCCACCAGCACGTGGGCACCGCGCTCGAGAAAATCGCGCGCGATGGCAAAATGCGCCGGAGTCGGCGTCACCACGCTCACCGCGTCGACCGCGCCGAGGAGCTCGCGGTGATCGCTCAGCGGCCGCGCCCTGACCTCCGCGGCAACCTGCTCGCGGGCCCCCTGCCGGGCATCCACCACCGCGACCAGCTCGCAGCCCGCCGCCTGCGCGTACTTCTGGGCATGAAACCTGCCGAGGTAGCCGACCCCGACGACCGCGGCTCTGATTTTCTGCATGGGAACGGTATTATGCCCGCGCGCGCGGCGACGCCCGCGGACATCGAGCAACGGCTGTACAGCGAATGGCTACCACGCCCCCGACTGAGGCCCCCGGGCCCCTGCAGCGCCTCGCACGCGCGGCCGACTCCTTCGGTGCGCTCTCCGGGGCGCGGCGCGAGCTGATCATTCTGGGCGTGGGGTTCGCCTTCGGCCTGATCGTGATGCCGTTCCTGATCTTTCTCGCCGGCAGCCGGGTCCTCGGACCCTATACCCACGGGGAGAACACCCATGCGGGCCCCTTCGCCCTGCTGGCCGACTATTTCGTGGGACTTTTCCACGGCTCGGCGGTGTTCTGGATGGTGGCGCTGGGGCCTGCGGTGCTGCTGGTGCTGATCCGCGGATTCCTCGCCCTGCTGCGCACCCTGCCGCCCCCCGGGCGCGGCTGATTCATCGTGGTTTGCGGCTGCCGGGAAGCGGGCGGGCTGCCCGCACGGTCACGCCGGCCAGTACAGCCACACCGCCACGGCCAGCGTGGCGAGCGTCGCGGCGTGGGCCGCCAGTCGCCAGGGACGCTCGCGCAGCTCACCGTAGAAGCTGCCGCCCGAGGCCGCCGAGACCAGGGTAAACATCGCGATAGCCTGCACGAGGTGGGCATGCTCGGGGGCAAAGGCCTGCTCGTCCGCGGGCAGGAGCAGGATGACAATCCACGTCATAATCAGCCCCGAGGCCAGGGCGACGGCCGATCCGGCCAGGATTCCGAGCAGCGCTGTCAACGGCTTCATGATGTGAGGAGCGTACTTGCTAAAGGCGAACCGCACGCTCTAGCCTTGCTCTAAGAGTGTACTCAACCTGCGAGCCGACACGATGACCCAGTCCCTGCACCGCTCCTCCGGGTGGATAACCGCGTTCGCGCTGGCGGTGCTGGCGCTCGCGCTGGCGGGTTCGGCCCAGGCGCCGGCCAGCCCGTCGCTCCTGCCCCCGGGAGCGATCGCCCCCAGCGACCTCCAGCGCGCGACCGCCCGCCGGATCGGCCGGATCCTCGAGGATCAGCATTACAGCCGCGCCGCGATCGACGACAAGATGTCCGATACCGTGTACCAGCGGTATCTCGAGTTCCTCGATCCGCAGCACAGCTACTTCCTCGCCGGCGACATCAGCGAGTTCGGCGCCTACCGCCTGCAGTTCGGCGACATGATCCGTACCGGGAACATCGACCCCGCGTACCTGGTCTTCGCCCGCTTTCAGCAGCGCAACCGCGAGCGGATCCAGCACGCGCTCGCGCTGCTGCAGACCGAGCCGGACTGGACGCTGAACGAGTCGTTCGACTTCGATCGGACCCACGTCCCCTGGCCGGCCGACGCGGCGCAGATGGACGAGCTGTGGAGAAAGCGCGTCAAGAACGACGCGCTGTCGCTGCTCTTGACCGGCAAGCAGTGGCCGGAGGCCGTGCAGCTGCTGCGCAAGCGCTACGAGCGGGTGCTCAAGCGCATCGACCAGGTGACCTCGGAGGATGTGTTCGAGAACCTGATGAACGCCTACGCGCGCGCCTTCGACCCTCACTCGAGCTACTTCTCGCCGCGCAGCTCCGAGGAGTACCGCATCCAGATGAGCCTCAACTACGACGGCATCGGCGCATCCCTCCAGGTGGTCGACGACTACGTGACCATCATGAACATCATCGAGGGCGGCCCGGCCGCGGTCGCCGGCACGCTGAAGATCAACGACCGCATCACCGGCGTCGGACAGGGGCACGACGGCCCGCTCGCCGACGTCATTGGCTGGCGGCTCGATGACGTCGTGCAGCAGATCCGCGGCAAGGCCGGCACCGCCGTGCGCCTGCAGATCCTGCCGGCGGGCGCCGCCCCCGGCAGCCCGGAAAAGACGCTGGAGTTGGTGCGCAACAAAGTCACTCTCGAGGCACAGGCTGCCCATAAGGAGGTAAAGACCGTGGCGCGCAACGGGCGGGACCTCAAGATCGGGGTGATCACCGTCCCGGGGTTCTACCAGGACATCGCGGCGGAGAACCGCGGCGAAGAGGATTACCGCAGCACCACACGCGACGTGCTCAAGCTGCTGCGCGAGCTCAAGAGCGAGAGCGTTGACGGCCTGGTGCTGGACCTGCGCGGCGACGGCGGCGGCTACCTGCCCGAGGCGACCGAGCTCACCGGGCTGTTCATCGACCACGGGCCCGTGGTGCAGCTGCGCGACGCCACCGGCAGGCTCGAGGTGCTCGACGACCCCGAGGCCGCCCCGGCTTACTCCGGGCCGCTGGCGGTGCTGGTCGATCGCATGAGCGCTTCGGCTTCGGAGATCTTCGCCGGCGCCATCCAGGACTATCACCGCGGGCTGATCCTGGGACAGACCACCTTCGGCAAGGGCACCGT
>JBOIAH010000441.1:0-5849 GCA_050739055.1 Steroidobacteraceae bacterium
GGTCACCAACTTCCGCGAGCTCGCCCCGCCGCGGCCGGGCGCGCCGTCGCGCGGCGCTCTGATCCCGCGCTACCTGGGCGAGGCGGCCGGCGCGCAGGAATTCTTCCGGCGGCTCGAGACCAACGCCGACGACTACTCCGGATTCAACCTGCTGCTCGCCGACCGCGAGGCGCTGTGGTACGGCTGCAATCGCGCGCAGCCGTTCGCGCGCGCGCTGGCGCCGGGCGTCTACGGACTGTGCAACGAGTTTCTCGACACGCCGTGGCCGAAGCTGCAGCGCGTGAAGCTTCGGTTTGACTCCTGGCTGCACGAGCCGGGGGGAACGGCGGCCGCCCTGTTCGCGCTGCTCGGCGAGCGCACGCCGGCGGCCGCGGATAGCTCGTTGCCGCGGGGCGGCCTGCCGCGCGAGTGGCAACGGATCCTGTCGGCGCCGTTCGTGGTCAACCCGACCTACGGCACCCGCTGCTCCACGGTCGTGATGCTCGAGCCCGACGGCGGGACGTATCTGGCGGAACGGCGCTTTGACTCGGCGGGCGAGCCGCACGGAGAAACTGAATTGCGGCTGAACCCGGGCGAGTGGCCGTGAGCCGCGCACGGAACCGGCGCCAGCGCGCGCGCTCTGATTGAAGAGTGGCGAGCGGCGGTGCTCGCGAGGTTCTAGAATCCGCGAGTTTCCCTTCACTCCACCTCGAGATGGCGCTGCGTAATCCCTTGCCTCGGGCTCGCCGACGGCACCGGCGGGCCCCGGTGCTCGCGGTGTGCCTGTTCGCCGGCGCGCTCGCCGGTCCGCCGGCACGCGCCGCCGGCGTGAGCGTCGAGATCCACGGCGTCAACGAAGCGCTGCGCGCCAACGTGCTCGCCTACCTGAGCTACGAGCGCTACAAGAAAGGCGGCCCGGAGCTCAACGCCGACATCATCGAGCGGTTGCACAACCGGGTCGAGCGCGAGGTGCAGGAAGCGCTGCGGCCGTACGGCTACTACCAGCCGCAGGTGCTTTCCACCGTCACCGGGCTGGGCAAGGGGGAGTGGCGCGTGAACATCGACATCAAGCCCGGGCGCCCGGTGCTGGTCTCGCACATCGACGTGCGGGTGGACGGGCCCGGGGAAACCGATCCGCTGTTCCAGCGGATCCTGACGCACCTGCCGCTGCACAGCGGCGCTCGCCTCAACCAGGCGGACTACGAGGCGATCAAGACCGACCTGCAGCGCACCGCGGCCACCTACGGCTATTTCGACGCGCGCCTGGTGCGCAACGAGCTGGTGGTCGATCCGCCGAACTACACCGCGAACATCGCACTCGAGCTGGCCACCGGGGAGCGTTACCACTTCGGGGCGACCACCATCCGCCAGCACGTTGTCAAGGAGAGCCTGGTACGCCGCTACCTGCGCTACACCCAGGGCGACCCCTTCGACCTGACCCAGGTGTTGCGCACCCAGTTCGCGCTCGACGATGCACAGTACTTCACCAACCTCGAGATGCTGCCCGGCACACCCGACAAGCAGACGCACCTCGTCCCGGTCGACATCCGCGCCGATCCCAACCGGCGCCACCGCTACTCGTTCGGCGCGGGCTACGCCACCGACACCGGGGCGCGCGCCACGCTCGGCTTCGAGGACCACCGCCTGAACGACAGCGGTCACAGTCTCGGCGTCGAAGTACAGTTTGCGCAGATCACCCGCTACGCCGTGCAGAGCCGCTACGTCATACCGATCGGCGATCCGGCGGTCGAGAACCTCACCCTCAACGGCACCATCGAACAGCGGCAGCTCGCCGACGTGACCGCCTACACCCAGTCCGCGGGCCCGAGCTTCACCGAGGTCACCGGCCGCTGGCAGTACGTGTGGAAGCTGTTCGCGGTGCACACCAAGAGCGAGGACGTGAACGGCACCCCCACCGACCGGCTGCTGGTGCCGGAGGTGGATCTCGCCTCGGTGCCCAAGGGTTACCTGGGCGAGCCGCTGTTCGAGCACCCGTTCTTCGCCGAGCTGCGCGGCTCGGACAACGTGCTCGGTTCCGACTCGAACTTCATCCAGCTGCACATGCAGGCCGAGCACGTGTTCCAGCTCGGGGGCCCATGGCACCTGCTGCTGCGTGACGAGGTGGGGGCGAGCCTGGTGTCGCGCTTCAGCAAGCTGCCGACCATCTACCGCTTCTTCGCCGGCGGCGACAACAGCGTGCGCGGCTTTTACTACAATGAACTGTCACCCACCGACCCGGTGTGCACCACCGGGCCCAGCGGCCAGTTCCTGCGCACCGCCAACGGCAGCTGCCAGAGCGTCGCCGGAACCATCAAGGTCGGCGGCAAGGACGTGATCACCGGCACGGTGGAGGTGATCCACGACCTGCCGCGCAACCTCGGGATCGCGACCTTCGTCGACTACGGCAATGCCTTCGATCACTTCGGCACGCAGCTCGTGTATTCCGCCGGCGTCGGGCTGCGGGTGCGCCTGCCGGTGCTGACGCTCGGGATCGACGTGGCGCAGCCCCTCAACGTGCCCGGCGCCGGTCCGCGCCTGCACATCAACTTCTCGCCGAAGTTGTGACGGCGGCCAAAGCGATGCTGCGCCGCCTGCTGCTCGCGACCGCCTGCCTGCTGATCCTGGTGCTGGCGGTGATGCCGGCTGCGCTCATCGTTTCCGCGGTGTACACCACCGCCGGGCTGCGCTTCATCGTCGCGCATCTGCCGCAGCACTTAGGTCCGGTGCGTCTCACGATCGTCGGCGTCAGCGGCACGATCGCCCGCGGGCTGCACGTCGAGCGCGTGGAGATCGACCACCAGCGGGTGCACCTGCGCTTCGAGGGGATCGACGGCCGGGTGGCGCTCGCGCCGCTGCTGCTGCAGACCATCCGCTCGCCCGAGGCGACGGTGCACCGCGCGCTCATCGAGGTGAAGCGCCGCACCCGCCCGCCGACGCCCTCACCGCTGATCTTCCTGCCGCGCTGGCTGCTGATCAGCGCCGAGCACGCCACCGTCGACGATGCGGTGCTGACCGTGCCCAACGGCTTTCGTCTCGAGGCCACCCACGTCAGCGGAGCCGCGGTCATCCGCCACAGCTCCATCCGCTTCTTCGACGCGCAGGGACAGCTCGGCGCGGCGCACGTCGCCGCGATCGGCGAACTGCGCGCCGCGGATCCGCTGCGCATCGAGGCCCACGGCCACCTCGAGTGGAACCCGCCCGGGCAGCCGGGCTGGACCGTGCATGGCAGCGCCCGCGGCGATCTCGACGCGCTCAGCGTCGTGGCGCACTGCGTGAGCCCGTTCCGCGCCGACCTCGCCGGCGAAGCGCTCGATCTCACCCGTCACGCGCACTGGGTGGGGGATGCGGTGCTGCAGAATTTCGATCTCAACGCCTGGGGCGCCGCCGGTCCCCTCGGAAGTATCACCGGCCGGCTGGCGCTCGCCGGGGATGCCCAGGGCTTCAGCGCCCACGGCAAGCTCGATCCGGCCGGGCTGCACGCCGGGGTGTTCGACGTGCAGTTCGCCGGCTCGTTCGCCGATCGCGTGCTGACCGCGAAGCGCATGCAGGCGCGCAACGCCGCCAGCGGCGCGCAGGCGCTCGGCTCCGGCACCATCGCCATCGTGGCGGGCGGTCCGCGGCTCGACCTCAGGGGCAGCTGGGAGAACTTTCGCTGGCCGCTCACCGGCCGCGATCCGGCGGTACGCAGCGCCGCGGGCAGCTTCAGCCTCGCGGGCGTGCTGCCCTACCGGGTGCACGTGCAGGGCAGTGCCCGCGCCGCCGACCTGCCGCAGATGCCCCTGGAGGTGAGCGGCACGCTCGGCCGGGACAGCTTCGCCTTCGAGCCTGCGGAGGTGGATCTGCTCGGCGGCCACGCGAGCCTGCGCGGCGAAGTGGTGTGGGCGCCGCGCCGCAGCTGGACGGTTGCCGGCCGCGCCACCGGCATCAACCCGGCGAGTCTGCGCGCGGATCTGCCGGGCAGCGTCAATTTCACGGTGGCGGCGTCCGGGCGCGGTTTCGGCCCCGGGAGTGACCTCAGCGCCACGGTCGGCGAGCTGGGCGGCAAGTTGCGCGGCGTGCGCGCCAGCGGCGGCGGCACGCTCACGCACTCCGGGACCGCCTGGACGTTCGACAAGTTGCGCGTGGGGCTCGGCAGCACGCTCCTCGCCCTCGACGGACGCGTCGGCGAGCAGCTCGAGCTGCGCTTCGCGCTCTCGACCGAGGATCTGAACCTGCTCGCGCCCGGCAGCCGCGGCCAGCTCAACGCCGCCGGCACGGTGCGCGGCACGCCGGGTAGTCCCGCGATCGCGGCCAGCGTTCATGGCCGCGGCATTCACTACCAGGACGTCACGCTCGACGCTGTGGATGCCGACGTCGACTTCAACCCGGCCGCCGCGCAGCAGGAGTCGAAGATCGACGCGCGCCTGCACAATCTGACCTACGGCAAGCGCACGCTGGAGAGCCTCGCGCTCACGGTGAATGGCCCGCCGAGCGCCTACCGGGTGCAGCTCGGGGCCCGGGCGAGCGGGCTCGTGGCGAGCGCCCAGGCGAGCGGCGGCTACTCGAGCGGGCTTTTCCAGGGGCAACTGACCGCCCTCACCGTGAAGGGCAAGGACACGCTGAATCTCGCGCTCGAGCACCCGGTCGCCCTGAGCGCCTCGCTGCAGCGCCTGCGGGTCGAGTGGCTGTGCCTGGCCGGCACCCCGGGCGCCGTGTGCGCGGATGCGGACTGGAGCCCGGCGCAGTGGTCCGCGACGCTCATGAGCCACCACCTGCCGCTCAGCGCGCTCACCGCCGGCAGGACGCCCGCGGTGCAGTACCAGGGCACGATCGATGCGCTGCTGCACGTGGCGGGTGCGCACTCCGGGCCGGTCACCGGGACGCTGCGCGCGCAGCTCGCCGATGCGGTGCTCTCCCACAAGCTGGTCAGCAACAAGATCGAGCACACCCGGATCGGCGCGGGCACGGTGAGCGTCACGGCGACGCCGGCGCTGGTGAGCGCGGCGGCGGTGCTCGAAAACGGTGACGTCGGCACCATCCGGGCGAGGCTGGACGCGCAGCGGGGCAACGCGCAGTGGCAGGACATGCCGCTCAGCGGCGCGCTGCACGCGCACACCGTCGACCTCGATCTGCTGTCGCTGTATTTCCCGGATATCGATCGCGCCGCGGGCGAGCTCACCGCGGATGTGAATGTCGCCGGCACGCTCGGCGCGCCGCGCCTCGCGGGCGTGGTCAAGCTCAGTGCCGGCGAGCTCGACCTCTACCAGGTGAACCTCGGCCTGCGCCAGGTGGGGTTCGAGGCGCGCCTCGGCGACGGGGGCCTGGACTTCAAGGGCAGCGCGCACGCCGGCGCCGGCAGCGCCACCGCGGGCGGACACCTGGAGTGGCGCGGCCTCCTGCCCTACGGCAAGCTGCAGCTGCAGGGCGCCAACCTGCGCGTGGCGGACATCCCCGAGGCGCAGATCGACGCCTCCCCGGACCTCAGCTTCGACATCGCCGGAAGGCGGATCGAGGTGACCGGCAAGGTCGCGATCCCGTACGCGAAGATCCAGCCCAAGGACATCGCCAACGCGGTGCGCACCTCCCCGGACGAGGCGATCGTGGGCAGCGAAGCGCAAGGTCCGGCGCAGCGCTTCGAGGTGAGGAGCACCATCACGCTGAGCCTCGGCGAGCGGGTGTCGGTCGATGCCGCGGGGCTCACCGGGCGGCTCGCCGGCGGCGTCACCATCAGGAGCGGCTACGACGCCATCACCCGCGGGACCGGGGAGTTGTCGGTGGTGAATGGGCAGTATCTGGCCTACGCGCGCAAGCTCGACATCAAGACCGGCCGGCTCATTTTCACCGGCGGCGCGATCGACGACCCGGGCGTCGATCTGCGCGCCGTCAAGGTG
>JBOIAH010000442.1:0-1307 GCA_050739055.1 Steroidobacteraceae bacterium
GAACCCGTAACCGTCGAGGGTACGCGTGAAGTCGATGCCGTCGAAGACGAGTTTCAGCTGCGCGCCGTCGAGCGGGTCCTCGAGCGGAAACGCGCCATCATTGGCCTTGGTCTTCTCGTCGATAAACCCCTTGACCACGGTCTCCGCATCGCCGCTGTCGAAGTTCTGCATGGCCTTCTCGGTCGAATCGGCGCTGCTGGCGGCGACGAAGTCGCGCGCCTTCTGCAGATTCGCACCCGGATTCTCCAGGAAGGATTTCCTGGCCGACTCGCTGCTGAAGCAGTAGACCTTGCCGTCCTTGTCCGTCCAGGTGAGCGTGCAGTTGGTCACGACGTGCTCGCCCTGGGACAGTCCTTCAGCACACTGTCCGCCGAACTGCACCGCAGAGGCGGGCGGCGGACCGTCGGCGAGCGCCGGGGTCAGCGCTGCACACGCAAGCCAGGCGCCGGCGAGCGCCGCGCGGGCGACCATCACCCGCCACCCCGGCAACTTGCTCGCAGCCCGCTTCACCATGCGATCCATGATACTCCTTCCGCAGGCGCGGCGGGCGGCGATTGGCGCCCGCGGCGCGCGGTGCCTGATGCAAGCGCAGCCGCAAGCTGTGCTCCATTGACGGTAAGCGCCGCTGCTCACTTCCAGCTCAGTCGCACTCCTGCCCAGATCGCCCGCGGCTGCGCGGGTGACACCGCGTTTTCGCGGGGCCGTTGCGCCGGATCGGCTATGAATGAGCCGTTTGCACGGAACGAGTTGCTGGTCAGGAACCCAGCCGTGGCATATTGCCGGTCGAACACGTTGACCAGGCGCGCAAAGATCTCGGCGTTGCGCGGTACGCGCCAGGTGCCGTGCAGGTTGAGCACGGCGTACCCGGGAATCCATCCCGTTCCCGAGATATACGTGCCCTGAGCGTTGGTGCCGCCGGCCCGGTTGGCGTTATTTTCATTGCCGTGAAGAAAAGCGCCGGAGGCCGCGACCAGGTTGCCGCCGACTTCCCAGCGACTGCTCAGCCGGTAGTCGAGGATGAGCCGGCCGGTGTGGCGCGGAATGAGCGGCAGCCGATCTCCGGGGTGAACCCCGATGTTGCCGTCGGCGTCGGCGCTGCTGTTGGATTGGGCGCCGACCTCGAAGTTCGACTGAAAGGTGGCGTCCACGAAGCTGTACGTCGCCTGCCAGTTCAAGCCGCCCTGCCGGCCGCCGAGGGCCAGATCAAACCCCTGGCGCCGCGTACTGCCGACGTTGGCGAAATAGCCCTGATTGGTGGCAGTCGCGACAAACTGGATGTCATTGCTGTTGACGGTGCGGAACACGTC
>JBOIAH010000443.1:0-2751 GCA_050739055.1 Steroidobacteraceae bacterium
GCGCGCTGGGGGCAGGCGCAGCAAGGGGCTACTTCTTCTTGCCTCCGACCTTGAAGGAGACCTTGACCTTGGCGCGGTAGGCGCGCACCTTGCCGTCGCTCACCTGCATGTCCAGCTCGAGCACCTCGACGATGCGCAGGTCGCGCAGCGACTTCGCAGCCTGATTCACCGCGGCCGTCGCCGCCTTCTCCCAGGATTCGGTGCTCGAACCGACCAGCTCGACTACCTTGTAGACGCTCTCCGCCATGGCCTTGTCACCTTTCGCCCCGTTGCGGGGTTGCTTGTTTTCCCGGCAGTGTGCGCCTGCGCCGGCCGCCGCGCCAAGCGGCGCGCCGGTTTGACCGGTCACTCAGGACGGCGTAGCGTGGCGCGGGGTCGATGACCCGGAGAACGGCGAGCCGCAAACCTGCGCCCTGAGCGCCGATTTGCCGCGCGACTGCGCCGGCCGCCGCCACACCGGCCGCCGCACCAGCGTGCTCTTGCCGAACAGCGACTCGATGAGATCGACCGCGAGCACCGCGGTCTTGTTGTGCACGTCGAACGCCGGGTTGAGCTCGACCACGTCGAGCGAGGCCAGGCGGCGCGTGTCGGCGATCATCTCCATGCACAGCTGCGCCTCGCGGTAGCTCGGGCCGCCCGGCACCCGGGTGCCCACGCCCGGGGCGATTTCCGGATCGAGGAAGTCGACGTCGAAGCTCACGTGCAGGTGGGTATCGTGATCCAGCCCGGCGAGCGCCTGTTCCATGGTCGCTCGCATGCCCATCTCGTCCACGTAACGCATGTCGAACACGTCGAGCCCCTGCTCGTGGACGAAGCGCTTCTCGCCCGCATCGACGCTGCGCACCCCGATCTGCCGCACGCACGCGGGGTCGATGGCCGGCGTGTGCGCGCCGATTCCGGTCAGTTCCGGCGGCCCGAATCCGCACAGGCAGGCGACCGGCATGCCGTGCACGTTGCCGCTCGGGGACAGCTCGCGGGTGTTGAAGTCGGCATGCGCGTCGAGCCACAGCACGCGCAGCTTGCGCCCCTGATCGCGGCAGTGACGCGCGACCGCGCTGATTGAACCGATGCTGAGGCAATGGTCCCCGCCCAGCAGGATCGGCAGGCGCTGCTCGCGCAGCCGCGCATACACCGCCTCGTGAACCAGCTGGTTCCAGCGGGCGACTTCGGGAAGATGGCGGTAGCCGGCGTGCGGGGGCTGCCAGGGATTGCCCGGCCCGCTGAGGTTGCCGAGATCGGTAACCTCGAGCTCGCGCCCGCGCAGCGCCGCGGCGAGTCCCGCCACGCGCAGCGCTTCCGGCCCCATGGAAGCACCGCGATCCGCCGCACCCACATCGGTAGGCGCGCCGATGAGGCTCGCCGCGCGCACCGCGCTCACGCCGCCACTCCGGAGCGCGCGGCCGCCCTGCGCGGCTCGGGCGACAGCAGCGCAAACAGATCCTTCGGATCCTCCAGATCCGGCACCAGGTCGACTTGCTGCTCGCCGCCGCGCTGCTCGTGATGAATGCGCAGCAGGTAGCGCAGCGCGGAGAAATCCTCGAGCGCAAATCCGACCGAGTCGAACACGGTGACCTCACGCGCGCTCGCGCGGCCGGCCGCTCGGCCGGCGAGCACGGCGGCGAGCTCGGTCACCGGGAAGGCGGCGTCGAGCTGCTGGATCTCGCCCTCGAGGCGCGACTGCGGCTCGAACTCCACCACCACGCGCGCGTCCGGACGCCGCAGAATGTCGGAATGCAGCTCGGTCTTGCCGGGGCAGTCCCCGCCCACGGCGTTCAGGTGCATGCCCGGCGCGATCATGTCCGCCGTCAGGATGATGGCGTTGCGCTTGTCGGCGGTCACGGTCGTGACGATGTCCGCACCCTGCACGGCCGCGGCGCTCGACGCGCAGCGCACGACTGTCAGGCCCTGCAGATGCGCCCGGGCGAGATTGCGCTCGAGCTTGTCGGTCGCGGCGCCGTCCGTGTCATACAGCCGCAACTCGCGGATGCCGAGCATGTGGTGGAACCCAATGGCCTGAAATTCGCTCTGCGCGCCGTTGCCGATCAGCGCCATCACCCGGCTGTCGGGGCGGGCCATGTGGCGGGCCGCGAGCGCCGAGGTCGCCGCGGTGCGCAGCGCCGTCGTGAGAGTCAGCTCCGAGAGCAGCAGCGGGTAGCCGGTCTGCACATCCGCCAGCACCCCGAAGGCCGTCACCGTCAGCAGCCCCACCGCCGTGTTCTTCGGGTGCCCGTTCACGTACTTGAAGGCATACAGCCGCCCATCAGAAGCGGGCATGAGCTCGATCACGCCCACCGGGGAGTGCGTCGCGTGCCGGGGAGACTTGTCGAACGCGCTCCAGCGCCGGAAATCGCTTTCGATCTCGCCCGCGAGTTCCTCGATGAAGCGCGCCGTTCCGCGGCGCCCGACGAGCTCCTGGACGCGCTCGATGCCGATGAATTCGACCATGACTCTTCTCCCGCTTGGCTCCTGCGGGCGGGGTGCATTCCCCTGCCCCACGGCATGGTCGGCCCGCCGCTGATCAAAATAAAGCCAGAAGCCTTACCAAACCAAGCAGGCTATTGAACACAATGACATATAAAAATGACATTTTGTGCTATTATTTTTGCCCCGTGAACATAATGAGCCCAACGTGGATGACACCGATCGACAGCTGATCGGACTCTTGCGAAGCGACGCCCGGGCCTCGGTCGCCTCCCTCGCCAAGGCTCTGGGCGTGGCGCGCGGCACGGTGCAGAACCGCATGGCGCGGCT
>JBOIAH010000444.1:0-5925 GCA_050739055.1 Steroidobacteraceae bacterium
GGCTTGCGGCGGGCGATATCCTGCTGCTGCACGACGGCCACGCCGCGCGCACCGCCGGCGGCGCGCCGGTCATTCTCGAGGTGCTGCCGCCGCTGCTCGCCGCGGTGCACCGCGCCGGGCTGACGCCGGTCACGCTGCGCGCCGCCTGCGCATGACGGACGATGCGGCGCTCCGGGCCCTGATCGACGCCGCGAGCGCTCCGTACCGTGCGGCGGGGCGCTTTGCCTGGCGCTTCGCGCGCGGCAAGCTCGGGGGCGACCCGGCCTTTGCGGCGATCCTCGCCCAGGGCCTGCTCGCGGGCCGTGCGCGCATCCTCGATCTGGGCTGCGGCCGGGGCCTGCTGGCTTCCTGGCTGCTGGCGGCACGCGACGCCGAGATCGCGGGACGCTGGCCGCGCGGCTGGCCGCAGGCGCCTGCGCCCGAACGGCTGCTCGGCGTCGAGCTCGATCCGCGCGAGGTCGCGCGCGCGCGCGCGGCACTCGGCGAGCGGTTGCACGTCGTGCACGGGGATATCGGTAACGTAGACTACGCCACAGTCGACGCCATCGTCATGCTGGACGTGCTGCACTACAACGACTACGCCGCGCAGGAAGCGGTGCTGGCGCGCGCGCGGGCCGCGCTCAGCCCCGGCGGAGTGCTGCTGCTGCGCGTGGGTGATGCCGAGGGAGGTGTTGGTTTCGGCGTGAGCAAGCTGGTGGACCGCGCCGTGGTGCTGGTGCGCCAGCATCGCCTGGCGCGCCTGTGGTGTCGGCCGGCGCGCGAGTGGCACGGGCTGCTCGCACGGCTGGGTTTCAGCACCTCGGCCCTGCCGATGAGCGCCGGGACCCCGTTCTCCAACGTGCTGCTGGTCGGCAGGCTCCCGTGACACCGCTCGCCCTCACCTCGTTCACCGCCACCAGCTGCATCGGGCGCGGCCTCGAGGCGACGCTCGCGACGCTCACGGCCCGGCGCACCGGACTCGCGCCCTGCAGGTTCGAAACCGTCACCCTCGATATCTGCGTGGGCGAGGTCCCGGAAGCGGACCGCGCGCCGCTCACCGGCGAGCTCGCGGAATTCGACTGCCGTAATAACCGCCTGGCGCTGCTCGGTCTCGAGCAGGACGGCTTTGGCCACGCGGTCGAGGAGTGCGCCGCGCGGCACGGGCGCAAGCGCATCGGCGTGTGGCTCGGCACCAGCACCTCCGGAATCCTCGAGACCGAGCTCGCTTACCGGCAGCGCGACGCGGCCACCGGCGCCCTGCCCGAGGGCTTTCGCTACCGCGGCGCGCACAACACGTTCTCGCTCGCCGCCTGCGTGCGGCGCGCGCTCGGGGTCGAAGGCCCGGCGGCGGTCATTTCCTCCGCCTGCTCCTCGAGCGCCAAGGTGTTCGCGTCCGCACAGCGCGCCATCGAGGCGGACTTGGTCGATGCGGCGGTGGTAGGCGGGGTGGACTCGCTGTGCCTGACGACGCTCTACGGCTTTCATTCGCTGCAGCTCGTGGCGCGCACGCCCTGCCGCCCGTTCGACGTCGCGCGCGACGGCATTTCCATCGGGGAAGCGGCCGCGTTCGCGCTGCTGGAGCGCCCGCGCCCGAGCCTCGATGCCGACACGGTGCTGCTGCTCGGTACCGGGGAATCGAGCGATGCCTACCACATGTCCGCGCCTCACCCGGAAGGGAGAGGCGCACGCGCCGCCATGTTGCAGGCGCTCGCCGCGGCGCAGCTCGCGGCGGAGCAAATCGATTACCTCAACTTCCACGGCACCGGCACCCGCGCCAACGATGAGGCCGAAGCCCGCGCGGTGGCGGCCGTGCTCGGCACGGCGGTCCCCGGCAGCTCAACCAAGGGCGCGACGGGACACACCCTCGGCGCGGCCGGCGCCCTCGAAGCGGTCATCTGCGGCCTCGCGCTGCGCCACGGACTCATGCCGGGCGGGGTAAACACCCGCCAGGTCGATCCCGCACTCCCCGTCAACTACCTGTGCGACAACCGCCGCGCGAGCGTTTCCCGCGTGTTGAGCAATTCCTTCGGCTTCGGCGGCTCCAACTGCAGCCTGATATTCGGGCGGGCCGGGTGAGCGCATCGCTCACCGCCTGGGTCGACGGGGTGGGCCTCCTCGGACCGGGCCTCCCCGACTGGCCGGCCGCGGCGCAGGTGCTGTGCGGCGGCGTGCCCTACGTGCGCGAGCCCACGGTGTTGCCCGCGCTTCAGTGCCTGCCCGCCGCCGAGCGCCGGCGCACCGGGACGGTCGTCAGACTCGCACTGACCGTGGGCCTGGAGGCCGCGGTGCAGGCCGGGGCCGCTCCGGCCGCCCTTCCCGCGGTGTTCTCCTCCTCGGGTGGCGACGGCCCGAACTGCCACGAGATCTGCCAGGCGCTGGCTTCGGCCGACCGGCAGCTCTCGCCGACCCGCTTCCACAACTCGGTGCACAACGCCGCCGCGGGCTACTGGGGAATCGCCACCGGAGCGACCGCGGCCTCGAGCGCGGTGTGCGCCTACGATGCGAGCTTTGCGGCCGGGCTCATCGAGGCGCTGACGCAGGCCGTGGTCGACGAGACGGCCGTGCTGCTCATTGCCTATGATGGGGGTTACCCGGAACCGCTGCGCAGCACACGCCCGATTCCGGATGCGTTCGGCGTCGCTCTGCTGCTCTCACCCGGGCAGCAGCCGGGTTCGCTGGCGCGCTTGAGCGCGTGCCTCACGGGCGCCCTTTCCGAGCGCCTGGCCGATCCGCAGCTCGAGGCGCTGCGCACGCAGGTTCCTGCGGCACGCGCACTGCCGCTGCTGCGCCGGCTCGCGCGCCGGGAAGCGGGAGCCGCCGTGATCGAGTACCTGGAGGATCAGCGCCTGGAAGTGCAGGTGAGCGCGTGCCACTAGATCGCCAGTGGATCGAGCAGCACATCCCACACAAGGGACGCATGTGCCTGCTCGATGAGGTGCTGGCGTGGGATGCCACGCGCATCCGCTGCCGCAGCGGCACGCATCGCGCGGCCGACAACCCGCTGCGCGCTCACGGACGCCTCGGGGCCGCCTGCGGCATCGAATACGCGGCCCAGGCCATGGCGGTGCACGGCGCCCTGGTGGCCGCCAGCGCCCCGCTCGCCAGCACCGTTTCCACGCACGTGCGCGGCAGCATTGGCGCAACCGTCGGTTATCTCGCGAGCGTGCGCAATGTCGCGCTGCAGGTGACCCGGCTCGATGACGTGGAGGGGGAGCTGGTGGCGGCCGCGGAGCGGGTGGCGGGCGACGGGCGCACCGTGCTGTACGAGTTCGAGGTGTCCGGCGCGGGGCGCGTGCTGCTGAGCGGACGAGCCAGCGTCGTGTTCGACGCCGCCTTCGGCGAGCATGACGCCAGTACCGGGACCCACGCATGAGCAACGCCGGCAGGCGCGCCCTGGTCACCGGCGGCAGCGGCGGCATCGGCAGCGCCATCTGCCGCCGTCTGGCGCTCGACGGTCACCAGGTCTACGTCCACTGCCACCGCGGCGTCGGTGTGGCGCGCGAGCTGGTTCGCGAGATCGGCGCCGCGGGCGGGCGCGCCGAAGCGATCTCCTTCGACATCACCGATGCGGACGCGACGCGCGCCGCGCTCGAGGGGCTGCTCGGCGCGGGCCCCGTCCAGATCCTCGTCAACAACGCCGGGGTGCACGATGATGCGGTGCTTCCCGGGATGAGCGCCGCCCAATGGCACCGGGTCATCGACGTGTCGGTCAACGGCTTTTTCAACGCGACCCAGCCGCTGCTGATGCCCATGATCCGTGCGCGCTGGGGACGCATCGTGAGCGTGTCCTCGATCTCGGCGCTGATCGGCAACAAGGGCCAGGTCAACTATGCCGCCGCCAAGGGCGCGCTGAACTCCGCCACCCGGGCGCTCGCGCTCGAGGTCGCGACCCGCGGGGTGACGGTGAATGCGGTGGCTCCGGGAATCATCGCGACTCCCATGAGCGAGGGCCTGTTCGACGCGAAGGCCATCGAGCGGCTGGTTCCCATGAACCGCCCGGGCACCCCCGCGGAGGTTGCCGGCGTCGTGTCGTTTCTCACGTCAACGGACGCCGCGTACGTAACCGGCCAGGTGATCTCGGTGAGCGGCGGCATGGCGTAGGTCGCGGCGTGCTCTGCCGCTCAAGTCACGACCTGCGCAAAGTACGCGCAGCTGCAGGAAGTGACGATGATGGGATGATGGCGCCAGCCCAAGCCATGGCCGGGTGCAGTCGACGGTGCCGCAGCATGTCTGCGAGAACGCAAAGAGCGACTCCCAAGATCATCACCGACAGGACGATTACTCCGCATGGTGACCGTCAACCCGCTCGGCGATGCGCCCAATCGCGGGCGGTAATGTGCTCACCACGGCCATAAGCATGAGTCGCTTGTGTGTGTCGAGCGCCCGCGCAGGAGCACGGCGCTGACGACCAGTCCGGCAAACACCAGGAGACTGGCGCCGTCAAAGGCGACAAACAGCAACACCTATTCCTTGAGGGTCGCAGGGGGGAAACCGCAGTGCAATGGCCCGAAGGACCAGTCTAGTCGTCGTCAGCGGGATGTAGCCTCGCATTCTTGAACTCATTGGACAGATTCTCGGGTATCGTGCGCCAGAGCCGACCAGGCTTCAGCTCGGCATGACGGCTGTACATTGCCGTAACTACAACTCTGTAGTACTCTTAAGCTATGGTGATACGCTTTGAGTAGGATCCAGCCAAGGCGGCCATCAATCGACGTAAGCACGCGATCGACTTCGATACGGCGATGCGCGTGTTCGCCGACCCGTTTGCGCTGACTGAACAGGTTGGCATCGAGGGTGGTGAACTACGATGGCAAACGCTTGGACTCGTGGAGGGCTACTTGGTCCTCGTGGTAGCCCACACGATCCGCGATGACGACGAACAGGGCGAATCTGTCGAGGTGATCCGCATCATTTCAGCCCGAGCGGCTGATCGGAAAGAAAGGCGACGCTATGAGCAGGAAAATCGTTAAGCGCCGGATCAATCTCGTAAACCTACCTCCCCTAACCAGGAAGCAGAAAGCCGAACTCGCGGCCCTTAAGGATCGGCCGGACAGCGAGATCGACTTCAGTGACATTCCGCCGTTGACCGAGGAGTTCTTTAAGAATGCGGTCCGCGGTAAGTTCTACAAGCCCATCAAGAGGTCCACAACAGTGCGAATCGATGCCGATGTGCTGGCTTGGCTCCGGGCTCAAGGAAAGGGCTACCAGTCCCGCAGCAACGCGATCCTGCGGCGTGAAATGCTGGGCGCCGGCAATGCCATCCCGGTCTCGCGGCATGAAAAACATTCCCAATAAGAGCCCTTATTGGGAGTGTTCTATAATGCGGGATGGCTAAAGCGCCGAGGAAGCGCCCTCCACTGCAAACCGCGCCAACACTCGAAAATGGGAGAGTCCGGCTGCGGCAGCGCAATGCTTCGGCCGAATCCTCAGGCTGCTGGCCCGCGTTGGGCGTACGACTGCGCGGACGTGAGCGCACGGGGGCGAGCCTGCGCATACCTGACCGGCCAGGTGATCTCGGTGAGCGGCGGCCTGGCGTAGACTGCCGCACTTGTCTTCCGAGGGGTCGAAACATGCCGGCGCGCGCCCGCATTGCGTTCCTCACCGCCGGCCTCGTCACGCTCGCCGCGGCCGCGTGGCTCCCGCGCGCGGCGGCTGCCGTGGCGGCCGCGAACACCGCGCCCGCGAGCGTCCCCGCCGCTCAACTGATCGAGAGCCTGGGGCTGCGCATCGCGCCCCATCCGGTGCGTGAACGCAGCGGCTGGCGGGCGCCGCGCATCATCCTGGTCTCCAACCGGCTGCACGAGCTGTTGCCGCGGCTGCAGCAGGCCGCGCCGCATGCGAAGCTCATCGAGCTCGGCGCGGCCTCAGCGCGGCAGATCGCCGACGCGGATGCGACGATCGGCGTGTGCTCGGCCGAGGTGCTGGGTGCCGCGCAGCACCTGCAAT
>JBOIAH010000445.1:0-1535 GCA_050739055.1 Steroidobacteraceae bacterium
CAGTGGTCGGTGCGTCACGCCCGGGGGCTCAACGCCTTCTATCGCGGCTTCGAGTCGGTGCTCGTCGCGCTGCATCCGCTGTGGAAACGGATCGGCTACCAGCGGCTCGAGCGCCCGGTCGCCCGCGTCGAGAAATCCGTCAAGGGACTGCTGTTCGACTGCCGCATGTGCGGCCAGTGCATCCTGAGTTCCACCGGCATGTCCTGCCCGATGAACTGCCCGAAGAACCTGCGCAACGGCCCGTGCGGGGGCGTGCGCGCGAATGGCCGCTGCGAGGTGCGCCCGGAGATGCAATGCGTGTGGGTCGAGGCGGTGGCCGGCAGTGCGCGCATTCCCGGCGGAGGCGAGGCGCTGCGCGCCGTGCAGGTTGCCGTCGACCGGCGCCTGCAGGGCCGATCCTCCTGGCTGCGCGTCGTACGCCAGCGCGTCGGAGAGCTCTGAAGTGATCTTCGAGGACGAACCCGTTCCCGGCTACCCGCTGCCGATCCTCCCCGGCCACACCTCTCCGGGACGGCTCGAGCGCGTGCTGCGCGCCGGGCAGTTTGCGGTGACGAGTGAGCTCGCCCCGCCCGATTCCGCCGATCCGGAGGAGGTCTACCAGCGCGCCCGCATTTTCGACGGCTACGTCGACGCCATCAACGCGACCGACGGGAGCGGCGCCAACTGTCACATGTCGAGTCTCGCGGTGTGCGCCCTCCTCACTCGTGTCGGCTACGCACCGGTCATGCAGATCTCCTGCCGCGACAAGAACCGCATCGCGATCCAGGGCGACATTCTGGGCGGTGCGGCCATGGGGGTGTGCAACCTGCTGTGCCTGACGGGCGATGGGGTGCAGGCCGGGGATCATCCCCAGGCGCTCCCCGTTTTCGACCTGGATTCGCTCACGCTCCTCGAGACCGCCCGGACTCTGCGCGACGAGCATCACTTCCTCTCTGGTCGCAGGATCAGCCACGCGCCGCGCGTGCTGCTCGGCGCCGCCGAGAATCCCTTCGCCCAGCCCGTCGAGTGGCGCGCGGAGCGCCTGGCCAAGAAGATCGCCGCCGGCGCGCAGTTCATCCAGACCCAGTTCTGCTACGACATACCGATGCTCAGGGCGTTCATGCGCCAGGTCGAGGACTTAGGTCTCCTCGACAAGGTGTTCATTCTCGTGGGCGTGGGCCCGTTGCGCTCCGCCAAGGCGGGCGAGTGGATCCGCACGCATGTCCCCGGGGTGCACATCCCCGATGAGGTGATCAGGCGCCTGGCGCGCGCCACCGACGGCGCGCTCGAAGGGCGCAAGCTGTGCATCGAGCTCATCCAGGAGATTCGCGCCATCCGCGGCGTGCACGGGGTGCATCTCATGGCGTACCGCCAGGAGGAGAGCGTGGCCGAGATTATCGATCGTTCCGGGGTCCTCGCCGGCCGCGTGCCGTGGTACCCGGGGCGCGACCCGCAGGCGAGCCCCGACCGGATGGCTTCGTAAGTAACCCGTGAGTGACCCGCAACCGAATTCGAGGGATTTTGTCTCATGACCGACACCGTCATCAGCTCAGCAA
>JBOIAH010000446.1:0-1262 GCA_050739055.1 Steroidobacteraceae bacterium
TGCGTGCGGAACGGGCGTGCCGCGGCACCGCCCGGGATCGGCTGCATCATCGGCGTCTCGACTTCGAGAAAATCGAGCGCGTCGAGGAAGCCGCGCAGGTAGCCGATGATGCGCGTGCGCGTGCGAAACACGTTGCGGCTCGCTTCACTCATGATCAGGTCGGCGTAGCGCTGCCGGTAGCGCGTCTCGGTGTCGGCGAGTCCGTGCCACTTGTCCGGCAGCGGCCGCAGCGACTTCGCGAGCAGCCGCAGGGTGTCCACCCGCACCGACAGCTCGCCGGTGCGGGTGCGGAACAGCACCCCGCCGGCGCCGATGATGTCGCCGATATCCCAGCCCTTGAACGCCTCGTAACCGGAGCCGAGCGGCCCGGGCTGCAGGTACAGCTGGATCAGCCCGGTGCGGTCGGCGATCTTCGCGAAGCTCGCCTTGCCCATGAGGCTCCTGGACATGAGGCGGCCGCCGACGTTCACTCGGGTGGGATTGGCGTCCAGCCACTCGCCGGCGCGCTCGGCATAGGCGGATTGCAGCTGTCCGGCGAGCGCGTCGCGGCGGAAATCGTTGGGAAACGCCGGCCCGGCTTTGCGCAGCCCGGCGAGCTTCGCGCGCCGCTCGGCGATCAGCTTGTGCTCCTCGCCGCCGGGGCCGTCGCCGTCCTGGGTATCGGTCATCTCTATACGCCCGCCTTGAGCGATGCTTCCAGAAACGCGTCCAGGTCACCGTCGAGCACCGCGCCGGTGTTACCCACCTCCACCCCGGTGCGCAGATCCTTGATGCGCGACTGGTCGAGCACGTAGGAGCGGATCTGGCTGCCCCAGCTCACGTCCGACTTGGAATCCTCCAGCACCCGGGCCGCGGCGTTGCGCTTGTTGACTTCCAGCTCGTAGAGCTTCGCCTTGAGCATCTTCATCGCGGTGGAGCGGTTCTTGTGCTGACTGCGCTCGTTCTGGCAGGCGACCACGATCCCGGTGGGCAGGTGCGTGATGCGCACCGCCGACTCGGTCTTGTTCACGTGCTGTCCGCCGGCGCCCGAGGAACGGTAGACGTCAGTCCTCAGGTCGGCGGGATTCACCTCGATCTGGATATCGTCGTCCAGCTCCGGGGAGACGAACACCGAGGCGAACGAGGTATGGCGGCGGTTGCCCGAGTCGAACGGCGACTTACGCACCAGGCGGTGCACGCCGGTCTCGGTGCGCAGCCAGCCGTAGGCGTATTCGCCCCGCACTTCCACGCTCGCGCTCTTGATGCCGGCAACCTCCCCGGGG
>JBOIAH010000447.1:0-2079 GCA_050739055.1 Steroidobacteraceae bacterium
ACCGAAGAGTGCCTGCTGAACGCCAACCGCAATCCACACCTGCAACGCAGCGACGTGGAGCGGCTGCTGCGCGACTATCTGGGGGTGAGCGCGGTCATCTGGCTCGGCAAGGGGGTGCCCAACGACGAGACCGACGGACACATCGACAACCTCGCGTGCTTCGTGCGTCCCGGGGTCGTGTGCCTCACCTGGACGGACAAGCGGCGCGATCCGCAGCACGCGATCTCGCTCGATGCCTGGGAGCGGCTGCACGATGCGCGCGATGCCCGCGGCCGGCGGCTGAAGGTCACGCGCCTGCCCATGCCCGGTCCGCTCGCCCTGAGCGCCAGGGAAGCGGCCGGGGTCGTCCCGCACGAAAGGACGCGGCCACGCGCCGCCGGCGAGCGGCTCGCGGCGAGCTACGTGAATTTCTACATCGCCAACACCGGCATCGTCATGCCGCTGCTCGATGCGCGCACCGACCGCCGGGCGGCGAGCTGCCTGAAGCGTCTGTTCCCCCGCCGGCGCGTGCTGGGGGTGCCGGCGCGCGAGATCCTGCTGGGCGGCGGCAACATCCACTGCATCACCCAGCAGATCCCCGCGGGAAGGCGCCGGGCCTCACCGCCTGCGCTTTGACGGCCCGAGGCGGTGCGCTACAGCAGGCGCTGCGCCGCATCCAGCCAGGTTCGCTGCGCGCGGCGGTAGTGGCCGGGCGCGATGCGCGCCTGCTCGAGCAGCTCCCGCGCCACCTGTTGTGCTGCGGCGCGCTGACCCTGGGCCTGCAGCAGTTGCGCATAGCGCACCGCGGCTTCGGCGCCGGGATAGGAGGGCGCCAGCACCCGGTACTCCTCCAGCGCCTTGGCCACGTTGCCCTCGGCCTCCAGCGCCTGCGCGTACAGCAGATGCCCGGCGGGCGAACGGAAATTCGGATTTTGCCCGATCAGCTCGTCGAGCGTCTCGCGGGCGGCGCGCGCGTCGCCCTTGCCGAACTGCGCCCGCGCGAGTCCCAGCATGAGGTTCGGATCATGCTCGTACAGGCCGCCGAGCGCCTCACGGTACTGGGCGATCGCGTCGTCGTAGCGTTCGTGACGAGTGAGCTCCTCGGCGTAGCGCTGGCGGCTCGCGACGTTGCCGGCGATGCGCGCTTGGTTCTCGTAGCGGCGCAGATCGGCGCCCGGATCCATGGCCTTCCTGAAGCCGCGCGCGGTACGTCGCGCGGTGCGGCTGCGGAACAGTTCCGGGAGAATCTCCACCGCGACGTACGCCACCCCGCCCACCCCCGGCAGGAACAGCAACACCCAGACCCACAGCTGGTTGCGGCCGGTCTTGATGACGTGGACGATGAGCCCCGCCTGGATGGCGATCGACAGGATCAAGAACAGCATCGCACTCTCCGCAGCTCCTTCTAATGCGCTGCCGGCACCGGCCCCGGCAGCGCAAACGCGATGACGTAGTCCCCGCGCGGCGTACCGAGCGGCCCGTGGCCGCCGGCGCTGATGACGACGTACTGGCGCTCGTCGCGCCCGGCGCGGTAGGTCATGGGTGTCGCCTGACCCCCGGCGGGCAGCTTGTGCTTCCACAGCTCGCGGCCGGTCTCGATGTCGAACGCTCGCAGGTAGCTGTCGGTGGCCGCGCCGACCAACACCAGGTCCCCGGCCGTGGCGATCGGTCCACCCATGTTAGGCATGCCGAAGTCGCGCACCAGGGGCCAGGGCGTGACGCCTTCGGTCGAGCCGAGCGGCACCTGCCAGACAATGCGATTGCGCCGCAGATCGACGCTCACCAGAGTACCCCAGGGAGGGGGAGTGCAGGGCAATCCCCATGGCGACAGCAGCGGCTCGCGGCGCACGGCGTACGGTGTGCCCGCCTGACGGCCGAACTGCGCATGCGCTGCGTGTCCCGAGTGCCGCTGGGAATCGAGCGCCGCCGGCGGCAGGAGCGTCACCACCATGGGCAGATCGTTGACGGCCGCGATCACGCGCTCGCGCTGCTCGTCGAAGACGATGCCGCCCCAGTCCACCCCGCCGATGGAGCCGGGGAAGAGCAGTGTCCCGCGCGTGTCGGGCGGCGTGAAGATGCCCTCGTTGCGCAGCGCCGCGA
>JBOIAH010000448.1:0-5808 GCA_050739055.1 Steroidobacteraceae bacterium
CGGCACGGCCTCGCCGAGGCGCGCCTCGATCTGCGGCCAAAGGTCGCGCCCCGGCTCGATCGACCGAGGGAGCTCCCGCAACGAACGCACGGTGCGGGGTGCGTCGGCGCCCGGCTCTGTCATGTCAGGCAACCTCCATGCTCAGTCGCTCGCGCAGGAGTTTCCTCGCACGGTGCAACTGGGCTTTGCACGTGCCTTCGGCTACGCCCAGCATCTGCGCGGCTTCGGTGTGCGAGTAACCATACAGTGCGTGCAGCACCAGCGCGTCCCGCGCGCCCTCGGGCAGCGCGCCGATCGCGGCCTCGATCTCCCGCACCTCGACCGGGGTCTCGAGCGTCCACTGCGTCTCGCCGCCTTCCTCGTCACCGTCCGTCACGGGTTCGAAGCGCGGCGCCCGGCGGCGCTTCGCGAGCGTCACGTTGACGGCGATGCGGTGCAGCCACGTGGACAGCGAGCTGCGCGTCTGAAACTGCGCCAACGCCCGCCAGGCGTTGATGAAGGTCTCCTGCGTACAGTCTTCGGCCAAGTGCGGCTCCCGGGTCATGCGCAGGCACAGGCCGTACACGCGACCCACGTGCTCGCGGTAGAGCCTCTCGAACGCGCGGCTATCCCCGGCACGGGCGCGCTCGACCAGCGCCCTCTCCCAGTCGATCCGCGAGTCCTCGGCCTGCGCGAGTGTCATCGGTGCGTTAGAGACGCGGAACGCCCGCCGGGTTTAAAGCGGCCAGGCTCACCACTTCACCAGGGGCGGAAGACTCATCAGGTAAGCTTCCGGGTCCGCGTCGGTACTGAAGCCGAAGCGGGTGCCGCGGTCGTAGACCAGGTTGAACTCCACGTAACGCCCGCGCTTCACCAGCAGGCGCTCGCGCGCCGCCTCGTCAAACGGCGAGTCCTTGCGCCGCGCCACGATCTGCGGATACACGCCGAGCAGCGCCTCCCCCACCGAGCGCACGAAGGCGAATTCCACACCCGCGCCGCCCGCGGCGAGCTCATCGAAGAAGATCCCGCCCACCCCGCGCGCTTCCTGCCGGTGCGGCAGGTAGAAGTACCGGTCGCACCACGCCTGGTATTCCGGGTACGCCCCCGGCCGGAAGGAATCACAGGCCGCACGCAGCGCCGCGTGAAACTGCGCGGTGTCTTCCGCGAATTCAAAAGTGGGCGTGAGGTCCGAGCCGCCGCCGAACCACGCGCGGCTGGTGGCGAGATAGCGCAGGTTCAGGTGCACGGCCGGTACGTAGGGATTGACGGGGTGGGCGACCAGCGAAATGCCGCAGGCGGTGAACTCACCACCCGATTCGCTCGCTCCCGGCACCTGGACGCGCGCTTCGGGCGCGAGCACCCCCCAGACGTGGCTCACGTTCACGCCCACCTTCTCCAACACGGCGCCGCGCATGAGACGCGCCTCTCCGCCGCCGCGCAGGCGGTGACCGTCGGGTTTGCTCCAGCTGCGCGCCTGGAAGCGGCTCGCGGGCTCGAAGGCCTCGAACGCCGCGCACAGCCGCGCCTGCAGATCGCGAAAGTAACCCGTCGCGGCCGCGGCGGCGGAATCGCTAGCGCTGCTCATGCACCCAATCCACCAGGCGCGCCACGGCGTCGGGGTCGGTGTCCGGCCAGATGCCGTGCCCGAGATTGAAAATATGCCCAGGTTGAGGCCCCGCCTCCTCGAGCACCGCGCTCGCCTGGCGCCTGAGCTCCGCGGGCGGGGCAAACAGCGCTGCCGGGTCCAGGTTCCCCTGCACCGCCTTGGCCGGTCCCAGCACCCGCCGCACGTCCTTGAGAGAGGATCGCCAATCGACCCCGACGACGTCGACCTCCAGTCCCGCGACTGCGCTCATGAGCGAGGCGCCCTGATTCACATAGTAGATGAGTGGCACGCCGCAAGGCCGCAGCGCCGACACCGCCCGCTGCACCGCCGGGAGGGCGAAGCGGGCAAACTCGCGCGGCGCGAGCAGGCCCGCCCACGATTCGAACAGCATCAGCGCCTGTGCCCCGGCGGCGGCCTGGGCGGCGAGATACGCCGCCATGGCATCCGCGAGGCGCTCGAGCAGGCGCTGCGCGTCCTGCGGCTGCGCGTAGAGGAACGCCCGTGCCGCGGCAAACTCCTTGGACGGCCGGCCGCACACGAGATAACACAGCAGCGTGAAAGGCGCGCCCGCAAAGCCGATCAGCGCGGTGCGGCGCGGCAGGCTGGCGCGCACCAGGCGAACGGTCTCGAGCACGAACGGCACGTCACGCCCGGGTACGAGGGGCGGGAGCGCGGCAATCTGCGCTGCAGTGCGAATGGGCTCGCGCACCACGGGACCGGGCTCGAAGCTGAGTCCCACGCCCATGCCCTGGATCGGGGTCATGATGTCGCTGAACAGGATCGCCGCGTCGAGCTCGAAGCGCCTGAGCGGCTGCAGCGTCACTTCGGCGGCGAGCTCCGGCGTGCGGGTGAGCGTCTCGAAGTCAACCCGCGAGCGCAGCTCGCGGTACTCGGGCAGATACCGCCCGGCCTGACGCATGATCCAGATGGGCCGATGGACCACCGGCTGGCACCGGCAGGCGGCGAGAAACGCCCCGTCCCCGGAGGGCCCACCGGCGCCGGACGGGCCGTCGCCCGCCGGCGCGCCCGCGCCCGCGAGGTTCACGTGCGCAGCCACCGTGAGACCTCGGGCGCGAAGTAGCTGATGATGAGATCTGCCCCGGCGCGCGAGATGCCCGTGAGCGTCTCCAGCACCGCGGCGCGCTCATCGATCCAGCCGCGCGCGGCCGCCGCCTTGATGAGGCTGAACTCGCCCGACACCTGGTAGGCCACCACCGGGACCCGCACCGCATCGCGCACCTGGCGGATGATGTCGAGATACGGTCCGGCGGGCTTGACCATGACGAGGTCGGCACCCTCTTCGACGTCCATCAAGACCTCGCGCAGCGCCTCGCGGGCGTTGGCCGGATCCATCTGGTAAGAGCGCCGATCGCCGAACGCGGGGGCGGATTCGGCCGCCTCGCGAAACGGGCCATAGAAGGCGGACGCATACTTGGCGGCGTACGAGACGATCGGCGTGCTGGCATGCCCCTCCCGATCGAGCAGCGTGCGGATCGCCTGCACCCGCCCGTCCATCATGTCGCTCGGCGCCACCGCATCGGCCCCCGCGCGCGCGTAGTTGAGCGCCACTTCGGCAAGCGTCTGGATCGAGGAGTCGTTGTCGATCGTGCCCTGGGAGAGCACGTGGCCACAGTGACCGTGATCGGTGGCACCGCACAGGCACACGTCCGCCCACACGATGAGTGTCCCGCAGGCGTCCTTGATTGCGGCGATGGCCTGCGCGGCGAGCCCTTCGGGATCGCGCGCGCTGCTGGCACGCGCATCCTTGTGCGCGGGGGCGGCGAACAGCAGTACTGCGGGCACGCCGGCCGCCGCCGCCGCCCTCGCCTCCTTCACCGCCTCGTCCACCGACAGCTGGCAGATCCCCGGCATGCTCTCCACCGGGTGGCGCACGCCGCGCCCTGGCACGACAAACATGGGATAGATGAGCGCGTCCGCGCTGAGGCGCGTCTCGCGCACCATGCGACGCCAGGCATCCGACTGCCGGGTACGGCGCGGTCGTTGTTGCGGGAATGGCATCTTCTAGGCTCTCGTTTGCAGCAGGCGAAGGGTGGTGAGCGCGAGTGCGCGCAAGGTGGGAGTCTCGGCGATGGCCGCGCTGCGGCCGCGCGCGCTGAGCTCGCGCGCCGTGGTGCGCCCGATGGCAACCGGCGGGGCGTGCGCCAGCAGCCGCGCGAAGTCCTCCTCCCCGAGCGCACGTTCGAGCTCGATCACCGCCGACGGGCTGGCAAAGGTCACCGCGCCGAGCGCGCGGCGCGCGATCCACGCGCGGCACTCGGCAACGTCGAGGGTCGCGCTCTCGGTGCGATAGGCCTCGACCTGCGTGACCGCGGCGCCGAGCTGCGCGAGGCCCGCCGCGATGGTCGGCAGGGCGCGCGAGCTCGCCGGATACAGGATCTTCACCCCGGCATCCGGCAGTGGGCGCAGGCTCGCGAAGGCCGCGATCAGCGCCGCGGCGTTCGCCTCGTCGGGCACCAGGTCCACCGGCCAGCCGCGCTGGCGCAGAGTAAGCGCGGTCGCGGCTCCGACCGCGGCAATGCGCACGCCCACCGGCGCCGCGGTGAGGCGCTTCAGGACCGCGGCCACCGCGTGCCGGCTCGCAAACACGATCCAGCCGAAGGACTGCGCCCGGGAAAGCGCCGCCTCCAGCGGACCTGGGTCGGCAGGCGTCACGCTGACCGCCGGCCAGAACAGCACCTGCAGCCCGAGACTGCGCAGCTCGCGGGTGAGCGGCCCGTCGGAGCTTTCAGCGCGTGTGACCACGACCGGCCGCGAGTCGGGCGGGTTCATGGCGCCGCCACCGCAAGGGCCGCGCGGTCGCGCGCGATGAGGGCCGCGGCGCCTCCCGCGAGCAGCTCATCCGCGATCCGCTCCCCGAGCGAGACGGCATCATCCGGCGCAAGCGCTTCACCCAGCGCCGCGGTGGCTGCGCCGCGCGCACTCAAGAGGCGTGAGCCATCGAGCGCGCACACCGCCGCCTGCAGCTCGAGTGTGTCCCCGCGCAGCGTCGCGAGCGCCCCCAAAGGCACCTGGCAGCCCCCCTCGAGGCGCCTGAGCAGCGCGCGCTCGGCGCTCGTCGCGAGCCGCGCCTCCGGGTCATCCAGCCCGCGCAGCCAGCGCAGGCTCGGCTCGTCATCCACCCGCGCGCACACGCCGATCACGCCCTGCGACACCGCCGGCGGAAACTCCTGCGGCGCGAGGTATTCGGTCACGTGTTGCTGCAGACCCAAGCGCGCCAGCCCCGCGGCCGCGAGAATGATCGCGTCGTAGTCGCCGCGCCGCAGCCGTTCGATGCGCGTCGGCACGTTGCCGCGCAGCTCCGCACACACCGCATCCGCGCGCGCGCGCGCGATGAAAGCGCGGCGCCGCAGGCTGCTCGTGCCGATGCACGCGCCGGGCGGCAGCTTCGCGAGCGGCGCGCCGCTCCTGCTCAGGAGCGCATCGCGCGGATCGTCGCGCTTGAGCGCCGCGGCGAGCGTCACACCGGGCGTGAGCTCGGTGGGCAGGTCCTTGAGGCTGTGGACGGCGACATCGATATCATGCGCGCTGAGCGCGTGGTCGATCTCGCGGGTGAAGAAGGCGCGCCCGCCCGTCTGCCACAGCGGCACCTCGCCCTGCACATCCCCCGTGGTCCTGATGTGCACCAGTTCCACCGCCGGGGCCCCCGGCTGTGCGCGCACCAGGGCCTCGACGTGCCGCGCCTGCCACAGCGCGAGCGCCGAGGCGCGCGTGCCGATGCGCAACGAGCGCGGCGTGCTCACGGCTCGCCCTCCGCAAGAAAGCGGTAGCCGACTCCCCAGACGGTGAGGAAGTGGCGGGGGTTGGCCGGATCCTTCTCGAAGCGCTTACGCAGGCGCAGGATGAAGTTGTCGACCGTGCGGGTGGAGGGAAACACGTCGTAGCCCCACGCCCGCTCGAGCAGCTCCTCGCGCGATACGATCTGTCCGGCGTGCTCAGCCAGCACCTTGAGGATCATCGCCTCCTTTTCTGTCAGCTCCTGCGGTTCGCCGTTCCAGGCGCGTGCGCGCAGCGCGCGGAAATCCACCTCGTTCCCTCCGAAGCGCAGCACCGCGGTGGCGGCGGTCGCGGAGGCGTTGCGATACCAGTCCCAGCGCCGCAGGATGGCGCGCACCCGCAGCAGGAACTCCTGCAGGTGAAACGGCTTGGCGAGATAGTCATCCCCGCCCGCTTCCAGCCCCCGCACCCGGTCCGCCGGATCTCCC
>JBOIAH010000449.1:0-4067 GCA_050739055.1 Steroidobacteraceae bacterium
GTCATGAGCTCGTTGCGAACCGCATTCGATGAGTATTGTGAACGGCGGTCAGAAACCGCCTGATTCTGGGGATGGGCCGCGGTTCTTGAACTGAGCGCCGCGGTACCCGTGGCGACCGACTCCGACTCCGTCGCCTTGCTGTTTCGGTTTTCATCTCTATCGTCTTTGTCAGCGCGACCGCGAAGCGGCAGCGCCGTCTGACCGGCCCGCTTCGGGCCGGTCAGAAGTTTTCCTCTGCGGTTTGATTGCGGCAGTTGCGGCGGTCGCCGTGCTGTCCGGTTCCGTTATGCTCAAGGTGAGAGAAGCGAATAAGACGAAGGCCCGGGCCGTTTGATTGGCCTCGAACACCCGGGCCCTCGATGCTCAGCGCCTTGGGAGGCGGCTTTGCAGGGCCTTTATGCCCTGCCGCCCCGAGGCTGTCCAGTCGTTCGGGGAGGGGGGTCTTGGGGCTGCTCGAGGAGCCGACGACCTATCGGCTCTACCACTGCCGACGCTGCCGGATGCAGGTGTGCATCTGTGCGCACTGCGATCACGGGAATGTCTACTGCCGCGGGCCGTGCGCGCGGCTTGCTCGGCGCGAGTGCGTGCGCCGCGCCGGCGCTCGCTACCAGCGCACTCTTGCTGGAGCTCGGCGACATGCCGAGCGACAGCGCCGCTACCGCGAGCGGTGCTCGAAAGTGACGCATCAGGGCTTCTCAGTCGAGGCGGCAACGTGCAGCGTATCGGCCCCTGCCGGCACTGCGAGTGACTCGATCGATGTTGATCCCCAGGAGCCTGTCCGCCACCCGATCCGCGCTCTGCTGCAGACCCGCTGTGCGCTCTGCGGCAGCGTTCTGCCTGCCTTCGCGCGCCTTCATCCCTGGCGCTGGAGCGGATGAGTCCAGTTCGGCGCGAAACTCGAGGCGGCAACGATGATCTCGCGCGAGCTCGAGGCGGAGATCCTGCGCCTGTACCACGCCGAGCACTGGCCCGTGGGCACGCTCGCTCGGCAGCTTCGTGTGCACCACGACACCGTGCGGCGCGTGCTCGGCCAGGCCGGCGTTCCCGCCGGCGTGAAGTACATCCGCCGTTCGATGGTCGAGCCGTACCTGCCGTTCATCCAGGAGACCCTCAGCCGCTACCCGCGCTTGCGCGCCTCGCGGCTGTACCGGATGGTGCGCGAGCGCGGCTATCCCGGCGCCCCCGATCACTTCCGCGCCGTCGTCGCGCGGTACCGGCCGGCTCCACCGGTCGAGGCGTACTTGCGACTGCGCACGTTGCCGGCCGAGGAGAGTCAAGCCGACTGGGCGCACTTCGGCAAGCTCGTGATCGGGCGCGCGCTACGGCCGCTGATGGCCTTCGTGATGGTGCTGTCCTACTCGCGCTACCTCTTCGTGCGCTTCTATCTTGGGATGGCGATGAGCGCGTTCCTCGACGCCCACGTGCGGGCGTTCAACTTCTTCGGTGGCACGCCGCGCAAGTGTCTGTATGACAACCTGCGCTCGGCGGTGCTTGAGCGGATGACGCTGGCCCACGCCCCGGATGCGATCCGCTTCCATCCGAAGCTCCTTGAGCTCTCGGCCTGGTATCGCTTCGCACCGCGCCCGGTGGCCGTGGCCCGCGGAAACGAAAAAGGGCGCGTCGAGCGGGCGATCCGCTTCGTTCGCGAGCGCTTCTTCGCCGCGCGCCGCTTCACCGACCTTGAGAATCTGAATGCTCAGGCGCTCGCGTGGTGCAGCGCGGAGGCCGCCGATCGGCCCTGCCCCGAGGATCGCAGCCGCACGGTGCGCGAGTGCTTCGAGGCCGAGCGGGGGCGATTGCTGGCCCTTCCCGATGAGCCCTTCCCGGCCGCAGAGCGTGTGATCGGGCGCACCCACAAGACCCCATACGTGCGCTTCGATCTCAATGACTACTCCGTCCCCCATACCTACGTGCGCCGCACGCTCGAGGTGCTGGCCACGGTGGATACTGTGCGCATCCTCGATGGCAGCACCGTCATCGCCACCCACCCAAGAAGCTTTGACCGGCACGAGCAGATCGAGCAGCCGGCCCACATCAAGGCGCTGGAAGCGCACAAACGGGCCGGCCGTGCTCATCGGGCGATCGATCGGCTGCACTATGCCGCTCCCAGCGCCGCGCGGTTCTTCCAGCTTGCCGCCTCCCGCGGCATGCATCTGGGCTCGCTCACTCGCGGCCTCATCGACCTGCTTGACACGCACGGCACAGCCGCGCTCGAAGCGGCCATCGCCGCCGCGCTCGGCGAGGACGCCACGCACCTTGCAGCGGTCCGTCACTTCATCGACCTGCAGCGTACCCAGCGCGGGAAATCGCCACCGATCCCGGTCACCTTGCCCGACGATCCTCGAGTGCGCGCACTCACCGTCCGCCCGCACAGCCTCGCCGATTACGAATCACTCGCCACGGAGACTCCTGATGAACGCTCAGATGCTCCCTCTGACGCCAGCCCCGTCGAGACTGGCAACGACAACAACGGCAACACCAACGGTGGCGAGCCTGCCGCTTGATGCGCTCAAGCAGCGCCTGCGGCGCCTGAACCTCTATGGGCTACTTGCCCATGCAGAGGAGCTCGCCAGCGAACCCTGGCTCGTGCGCGTCCTCGAGATCGAGGAAAGCGAGCGGCTGCACAGGAGCTTCAAACGCCGTCTCGACAATGCACGCCTCGGCACCTTCAAGCCCATGGCTGACTTCGACTACGACTGGCCCAAAGAACTCGATCGCGCACTCCTCGATGAGCTCTTCACCCTCGGCTTCCTCGAGCAGGCCGCCAACGTCGTGATCGTCGGTCCAAATGGCCTGGGCAAGACGATGATCGCCAAGAACCTGCTGCATCAGGCGGTGCTGCGCGGCTACACCGCACGCTTCACCGCCGCCTCCGACATGCTCCATGACCTCGCCGCCCAGGACAGCTCCACGGCACTCGCTCGGCGCCTGCGCCGCTACACCACCCCGATGCTCCTCGGGGTAGATGAGGTCGGCTATCTCGCCTACGACGCGCGCTACGCGGACCTGCTCTTCGAGGTCATCACGCGTCGCTACCAGCTACGCCGTCCCGTGGTTCTCACGACCAACAAGTCCTTCGGAGAATGGAACGAGGTCTTCCCCAACGCCACTTGCGTCGTCGCGCTCGTCGACCGGCTCGTGCACCGCTCGGAGATCCTCACCCTCGCCGGTGACAGCTATCGCTTGAAGGAAGCGAAGGAACGCGCCGCTCAGCGCGCCGCGCAGCGCTCGGCCACCAAGAAATCACGTGCGCGGAGCTGAAAGCCATGCAGCCCAACGACCTGCCGATCGTGTGCTTGCCGATGGAGCTGTCCGACGAGTCCGCCGCCAAGCTCATCGAGTTCCTCTATGAGCTCGCCGACGCTCTGGAACGCCATTACGCAGGGCAGCTGATGCGCTACACCCGCGCGCGCTCCGCCCCACCAGCCTCGTCAGACACTCCAACCGACGACGCCACGTTCTGAGCCGCGCTCAACCACCTTCCGACGCCGGCGGTCACAATCCACGTCGGACCTCAGACCGAAAACCGCGTCGCTCCACCAAAATCACGCGGTTCTATGCCACCGCCAACAACGTCGCCACGCGCTCGGCCGGAGTCAGCGATTTCGGCTCCGGTCCGTATGTTTTCTTAATCAATTCCAGCGGCCATCTCGAGGTCGTATACGGCAGCAGCGGCAATCTCGGGAATGCCAATGCGGTCGATCTCGGCACGCCTCCTTGAGAGCGTGCGAACGGCTGCGCTTTGGCAGAAGGGAGGTGAATGAGAGAGGAGCTTCCCCGCGAGCGTAGGTTGGAGAAAGCGGCGTTCTACCGTTGACGGATACCAACTTGCAGAAAGGAATTTGGAATGAACAAGCTTTGCAAGAGTACCCCCTGGATAGCGATATTGACTTGCGTGGTCCTGATAAGCGGCATTACAGGTGCCGCCGAAGCGGCCCCCAGCATTACAGCCCCGATCGGATCCCAGCCCGGCAGCGGCGCCGCGTTTACCTTCGTAGGGGCAAATGACGGCAACGTCTGGCTGAATACAAACTACGGAGGCACATGGCATTGGCAGAACCTGGTCG
>JBOIAH010000450.1:0-2167 GCA_050739055.1 Steroidobacteraceae bacterium
CGCCTGAAGCGCCTGTCGCGCACGGCGCGCCTCAAGGGCTTCCGCCCCGGCAAGGCGCCGCTGGCGGTGATCGCCAAGCAGTTTGGCGAGCAGGTGCGTGCGGAAGTTCTGAGCGACCTCATGCGCAGCTCGTTCGCGCAGGCTGTGAATCAGCAGAAGCTCAAGCCCGCGGGCGGCCCGCGCATCGAGCCGATCGCCATGGAGCCCGGGACGGACCTGAAATATGCCGCCCATTTCGAGGTGCTGCCCGAGATCCGGGTCAGCCCGCCGGAAACGATGAGCATCGAGCGTCCGTCGGCCGAGGTTACCGAGCCGGACATCGACGCCATGATCGAGAACATGCGCCAGCAGCGCCCGGTGTTCACGGCGGTCGAGCGTGCCGCCCGCGACACCGATCGCGTGGTGATCGACTACCAGACGCGGCTCGAGGGCAAGGCGTTCGAGGGCAGCGACGCTGGGGATGTGAGCGTCATGCTGGGCACGCGCCAATCGATGCCCGAGCTCGAGGAGGGCCTGAAGGGCGCCAGCGCGGGCGAAGAGCGCACCCTCACCGCAGCGTTCCCCGCCGGGCACCCCAACAAAACCCTCGCCGGGCGCAGCGCCGAGCTGCATATCTCCATAAAGAGGGTGGAGGAACAATCCCTTCCGGCCGTCGACGAGGCGTTCTTTCGTGAGTACGGTGTGGAGCAGGGTGGCCTTGAGGAAATGCGCGCCGAGGTCAAGAAGAGCATGGAGCGGGAGCTCGCGGATGTGATCCGCGGCCGCGTGCGCGCCCAGGTCCTCGATACACTCTACAAGGACAACCCGATCGAGCTGCCGCGGGCGCTCATCGACGAGCAGGTGCAGCAGTTGCAGATCGAGGCGGCGCGGCGCATGGGCGTGCGCGAGGCGAGCCAGGTGCCGCCGCGCCAGCCCTTCGAGGAGCCGGCACGCCGGCGCGTGGCGCTCGGGCTCCTGATGGGCCAGATCGTGCAGACGCAGGGACTGAAGGTGGAGCGGGAGCGGGTGCGCGAGCGCCTCGAGCAGCTCACCGCGAGCTACCCGGACCCGGATGAGGCGCGGCGCGCGTACCAGCAGAATCCGGACGCGATGCGCCAGCTCGAGTCTGCGGTTCTGGAGGACCAGGTGGTGGACTGGGTGGTCGAGCGCGCCCGCGTCACCGAGCGGCCGATGAGCTTCGCGGAGCTCACCGGCTTTGGCCGGCACGCCCACGAGCACCCGAATGAACAGCAAACCGAAGCGAGCGGCACATGAACGAACGTGGACTCAATCTGGTTCCCATCGTGGTCGAACAGACCGCGCGCGGCGAGCGCGCTTACGACATCTACTCGCGCCTGCTCAAGGAGCGCGTGGTGTTCATCGTAGGTCCGGTCGACGACTACATGGCGAACATCGTGGTGGCGCAGATGCTGTTTCTCGAGTCGGAGAATCCGGAGAAGGACATCGCGCTGTACATAAACTCCCCGGGCGGGATCGTGAGCTCGGGTCTTGCGATCTACGACACCATGCAGTTCATCAAGTCGGACGTGAGCACCATCTGCATCGGCCAGGCGGCCAGCATGGGCGCGGTGCTGCTGGCCGGCGGCGCTCACGGCAAGCGCTACTGCCTGCCGCACGCGCGCGTGATGATTCACCAGCCGGCGGGCGGGTTTCAGGGCCAGGCCGCCGACATGGAGATTCAGGCGAAGGAGATGCTCGAGACGCGCGACCGGTTGAACAAAATCCTCGCCAAGCACACCGGGCAGAGCGTCGAGCGCATCAAGCAGGACACCGATCGTGACCGTTTCATGGACTGGACCGAGGCGGCGCGCTACGGCCTGATCGACCAGGTGCTGGAGAAGCGCGGCGAGCTCGCGGCCGCCCAGAAAGCGGCGAGCCAGCCGGTGAAGCCGGCGTGATGAGCCCCGCCGGCTGCGGTGCGCGGCCGGCACTTTACAAAGTAGTGACCTGAGTCATACAAATCGCGTCCAAACAGCAGGTTAGCCGTGCAGGGGTGCTTTGCTTCGCGTGCCCGCACCTGCTATAAGAAAAACGCGCCCGGCGGACCTGCAAGGGGCCGAGGCGACGAGAGGTTATGAGGGCCTTCGATGAGTGAAGACTCGCGCAACCGTCATGATGACGGCAAGCTCCTGTACTGCTCGTTCTGCGGCAAGAGCCAGCACGAGGT
>JBOIAH010000451.1:0-3053 GCA_050739055.1 Steroidobacteraceae bacterium
GTGCACGCCCGGCGTGCTGTACAGCATGCCGACCTCCACCGACAGCGGCGCCAGCACGTGCCGGGCGAGGGTGCTGGTCAGCTCGGCGCGCAGCCGCTCGGACAGCTCCCGCAGCGGGGAACCGCCAGCGGACCAGATCCGGCGGTACTTGCGTGCGATGCGCGCCGGGCGCAGCGGCAGCACCAGGCCATACAGGATGGGCAGCCACAGCGCGCGCGGCAGCTCGACCACGCGCGGGTCGGCGAGGAAGCGCGCCAGGAAGCGGCGCACCGAGCCGGCGTCGGGCCGTTCCGGCGTGCCGGAGTTGACCAGCAGGATGCCGATGCGTTCGGCGCTGTCGCGGTGAAAGTCCGGGGAGCTGACGTAGCGCATGGCTCACGATACCGCAAGCGCGCCGCCGGGCACCACCGGCGGCAACAACACTACCGCCCGGCCGTCAACTCAGGCCCACGCACAGGTACTTGAGCTCGGTGTATTCGAGGATGCCGTAGCGCGAGCCTTCGCGGCCGATGCCGGATTCCTTGACACCGCCGAAGGGGGCGACTTCCGTGGAGAAGATCCCGGTGTTCAGGCCGACCATGCCGTACTCGAGCGCTTCCGCAACCCGCCAGGAGCGCGCCAGGTCACGCGTGTAGAAGTACGCCGCCAGGCCGAACTCGGTGTCGTTCGCCATGCGTACCGCATCGGCCTCGGTCGCGAAGCGAAACAGCGGCGCCACCGGGCCGAAGGTCTCCTCGCGCGCCACCAACATGTCGGCGGTCACGTCGGTGAGCACGGTCGGCTGGAAGAAAGTGCCCCCGAGCGCGTGGCGCTTGCCGCCATGCACAACCTGCGCGCCCTTGGCCACGGCATCCTTGAGGTGCTGTTCCACCTTGGCGAGCCCCCTGGCGTCGATCAGCGGACCCTGGTCGGTCGGCCCCTTCAGTCCGTCGCCGACCCGCAGCTGCGCGACCGCAGCCACCAGCTTGCCAGTGAACGCCTCGTACACCGGCGCCTGCACCAGCAGACGATTGGCGCACACGCAGGTCTGACCGGTGTTGCGGAACTTGCTGGCGATGGCGCCCGCCACCGCAAGATCGAGGTGCGCGTCCTCGAACACGATGAACGGGGCGTTACCGCCCAGCTCCAGCGACACCTTCTTTACCGTGCCGGCGCATTGCGCCATCAGCCGCTTGCCGACCGCGGTCGAGCCGGTGAAGCTGAGCTTGCGCACCAGCGTGTTGGAGGTCATCTCCGCGCCGATTGCGGCCGCGTCGGCGCTCGTCACCACGTTGAACACCCCGGCGGGCACACCGGCACGCGCGGCGAGTGCGGCCAGCGCCAGCGCCGAGTACGGGGTCTGGCTCGCCGGCTTGCACACGAAGGTACAGCCGGCGGCGAGCGCCGGTCCGGCCTTGCGGGTGATCATCGCCGCGGGAAAATTCCACGGCGTGATCGCCGCGACGACGCCCACCGGCTGGCGCAGCACCAGGATGCGCTTGTCGGTCTGGTGGCCGGGGATCACGTCCCCGTACAGCCGCTTACCCTCTTCCGCAAACCACTCGATGAAGGATGCGCCGTAGGCGATCTCGCTCCTGGATTCTGCGAGCGGCTTGCCCTGCTCGGCGGTCATGAGCGTGGCGAGATCCTCCTGGTTCGCCATGATGAGCTCGTACCAGCGCCGCAGGTGGGCGGCGCGCTCGCGCGCGGTGTGCGCCGCCCAAGCGGGGAACGCCTGGGCCGCCGCCTCGATGGCACGCCGGGTGTCCGCGGCGCCCATGTCCGGCACGGTGCCGAGCGGCTCGCGCGTGGCCGGATTCACGACCGGCAGGGCCGCGCCGCCCGGGGCGTCCAGCCATTTGCCGCCGACGAAGGCGCGGGTACGCAGCAGATCCGGATCACGCAGTTTCATGTCGGTGTGGACTCCTCGAGGCCATCGTTGGCGGCGCGCCCGACGCCGGCGAGGTAGCGCGCGAAAAACTCCATGGTACGCGTGCGGGCGAGCCTTGCGGCCTGCGGGTGGTAGCTGCCGCGCTGCTCGCAGTTGAAGCCATGACCCGCGCCGTCATACCAATACAAGGGCGACTGCGGGTACGCCGCCCGGATCTGCTCGACGTCGGCGGCCGGGATGCTCTGGTCTTCGGTCCCGTAGTGGTACATCAGCGCACAGCGGGGCTTGCGCTCGAGGTAATCGCTGACCCTGCCGTAGTACACGACCGCGGCGCCGAGCGGTAGTTCGCACGCCGCGAGGTACGCGAGCGTCCCGCCCCAGCAATAGCCCACCGTGCCGGTCCGGCCGGAGTGCCTGACTACCGCGGCCGCGGCCGCGACATCTTTCAGGGCCGTCTCGGTGGGGATCTGCTTACGGTAACCGGCGCCCTCCTGCATATCCGCCGGCGTGTAGCCGAGCTCGATACCGCGGCGCACGCGATCGAACAGACACGGCGCGATCGCGGTGTAGCCGTCGGCGGCGAATGCGTCGGTCACGCCACGGATGTGGGCGTTGACGCCGAAGATTTCCTGGATCACGACCAGCGCGCCGCGCGGGCGGCCCGGCGGTGCGGTGAGCCAGGCCTGAAACTCGTGGCCGTCGCGGGCCATGATGGTGATGAACTCGCCCAATTGGGGCTTTCAGATGGCTTCCCCGGGTTGACCGTGGCATTCTAACGCGCCGCGCCCCGGGGAGGAGTTCATGCTGGTCGGTCAAGCAGCCAGGCGCGTCGCCATCGTCGGTGGCGTGCGCATTCCCTTCGCCCGCTCGTATACGGCCTATGCCACGGCCGGCAACCAGGACATGCTTACGGCCGCGTTTCGCGCCGTGGTCGAGCGCTTCAAGCTGCAGGGCGAGCGCCTCGGGGACGTGGCCGCGGGGGCGGTGATCAAGCACTCCAGGGACTACAATCTCGCGCGCGAGAGCGTGCTGTCGATCGGGCTCGATCCGCAGACGCCGGGACTCGACCTGCAGCGGGCCTGCGGCACGAGTCTCGAAGCGGCGATCTCGATCGGCAACAAGATCGCGCTCGGACAGATCGACGCGGGGCTCGCGGGCGGTACCGACTCGATCAGCGATGCAC
>JBOIAH010000452.1:0-3042 GCA_050739055.1 Steroidobacteraceae bacterium
TCCTCCAGCAGCCCCGCATAGCGTGCGACCGCCGCGCGGATCGCCGCTTCGCGCTGCCCGCGTGGAGTCTGCGTGAAGTCCGCGATCTGCCGGAACACCACGTGGTAGCGGTTGCCTCCCCGGTACAGCCCGGTCATGAAGAAGACCGGGCGCCTGAGCGCCGCCGCCGCCCGCATGGGACCTACGGGAAACAGCGCCGTGCGCCCGAGGAAGCTCACGGGCTCCGCCGGCCCATCGCCGAGCGTGCGGTCGGCGAGCATCCCGACGAAGCCGCCGGCGTCGAGGCAGTCGCGGATGCGCAGCATGGCATCCAGGTGACCGAGCGGGATGATCTCGGGCGCGCTCGCCGGATCACCGGCCCCGAGCAGGGCGGTCACCCGGTTGGCGTTATCCTGATACATGGCCATCGCCACCCGCAGTCCCGGCTGGCGCCGTCCGATGGCGCTCATGATCTGGAAGCTTCCCAGGTGTGCGCCCAGCAGAAACGCCCCGTTGCCGCGCTCGACGGTGGCCTTGAGCAGCGCCTCGCCCTCGAGCGAGATGGCGAACAGGCCGTAGCGTTCCTTCACCAGGTAAAGGCGATCGAGGATGGTCGCGGCAAAGGCGAACACCTGCCGGAAGCGATCGCGCGCCGTGGGCGCGCGCCCCAGCGCCCGGCGCAGGTACCCGCGCGCCGCGCGCCGCGCTGTCGGGGCAAACAGGAAGAAGTACGTCGCGATGCAATACAGGATGCAGCGCGCCACCGGCCGGCCGAGCGCGAGCGAAACGCCGATCATCATGCGCAGCAGAATGGCGCTGCCGCGCTCGGGCGCCGCAACCCACTGCGCGGCGCTGGTGCGTACCGCCGCCGGCGCGTGCGCGTGACGGGGCTCGGGGGTGGGCTCGATGGGGCGCAGCACGCCGCGGGCCACGGGGCGGCCGGCGCTCGTGACGGCAAAGCGTATCGAGCCGTTCGGCAGCGGCTCGTGCTCGAGGATGAGCGTTTCTCCGGGCCGGACGGGCTTCAGGAATTTTGCCGCGCCGATCTGCCAGCGGGTCGCGGAGACGCCGGCGCTCTCCACGGCACGCACCGTCTCATCGAGCAACAGCACGCCGGGGAGAATCGGCGCGTCGGGGAAGTGACCCGCGAGCGCCGGATGCCCGGCGCCGACGGTGAATGTGGTGACGGCGGCCACGGGTGGTCACACCGCGGCAGCCGGATTGGGCCGCGCAGCGGCCAGCGAACGCAGCGCCTCCTGCGGGAGCTTGCCGGTGCTGGTGCGCGGCAGACTCGTGACCAGCAGCAGCGGCCGCGGCAGGAACACCGGGTCGATCCGCCGGCGCAGCGCCGCGAGGATTCGGGCGGTATCCAGCCCCGGTGCAACGACGCAGGCCCCGACCCGGGTCACCGCGGTATCCCCGCCGGGTGCTTCCCCGCCGTGGAAAAACGCGCCGTCGACGACCCCGGGAATCGAGTTGAGCTGGTGATTGAGGTAGGCGAGCGAGCTGCGCTTGCCGGCGATGTTGACGAGGTCGGCCAGGCGCCCGTGCAGCAGGAAGCGATCGCCGCCGCTCATCTCCAGCACGTCGCACAGGCGGGTCGGCTGCTCGATGTGACCGCCCTGCGCCCAGGTCTCCCCGTCGCGCGCCTCGAGGGTGACCCCCGGCCACAGCCGCCACTCGGGGGTCGCGGTCGGCTGGCGCGCGGCGATCGAACCGGTCTCGGTCGAGCCGTAGATCTCGAGCAGCCGCGTGCCGAAACGCTCCTCCACCGCGGCCGCCAGCTGCTGCGCCAGCGGCGCGGTGGACGAGACGATGAGGTCGGCCGCCGGCAGCTCGAGCCCCGAGGCCAGCAGCGCGCGCAGGTGAATGGGGGTCGAGACGAGGATTCGCGGCCGCGGCACGCTCGCGAGCGCGGCGCAGATGTCGGCCGGGTAGAACGGCCGCTCGGCGCACAACGCGTTGCCGGTCGCGAGCGCCATCAGCACGCTCGATTCGAACCCGTACATGTGCTGCGGCGGCACGGTGGCGACGATGGTATGGGAGCGGCCGTCGGGAAATCCCAGCCGCTGCGCTTCCACGCGTACGCAGTCGAACAGCTTGCCGAAGGTCTTGCGGTGCGGAACCGGCACGCCGGTGGAGCCGGAGGTGAACACCCAGGCGGCCACCTGAGCGGAGTCGATCGACGGCACCGGCGCTACCCTTGCGGTGAGGGAGGGGGCCCGCACGCTGCCACGCCCGGCCGGATAGACCACGCGGGGCAGGTCGATGTCGCATTGCTCTTCGTCCGTCAGGCAGAACACGTCGGGCGCCAGGTGCGCGAGCTGCGCGATCACCGCCGGGGTACGCGTCGAGGGCAGCAGACTCACCTTGCCGGACGCGAGGCTCGCGGCGAGGGCCACCGTGAAGTGGTAGCGGTCGGCGCACGCGTTGAGGACGTGCGCACCGCGGCCGAGTAGCGCGGCGACCCGGGCGACGTCGGCAAGGAACTGCTTCGCGAGGATGGGCGCCCCGGCGCGGTAGGCGATGACCGCGTCGGCGGACGCATGCGCGAGCAGCGGCAGCCTGGCCAGGAGGTTACTTCGTCCTGTGTGTGTTGACGTATTCGGCGAGCCGACGCAGCGAGCCGAAGATCCGCTCGTTCTCCTCGCCGTCCGCCCGCAGCTGCACGCCGTACTGCTTGGACACCACGAGCGCAATCTCCAGGACATCGATCGAGTCGAGCCCCAGGCCCTCGCCGTACAGCGGCTGGTCGGGCCCGATGTCCGCGGCTGCAATGTCGAGATTCAACGCCTCGACGACCAGGCCGGCGAGCTCACGCGTGAGGTCGGCGATACCGGCCGGGCCGGCGGGCTGTCTCAAGGAAGACACGTTGTCGGACATGGGAACCCAAGGGCCGGTAGATATGTGCCCGGCATTATACAAGGCCCCGTTGCGGGGCAACCACTCGCTTGGAACAAAGACGCGCCTGGCGCCGGTTCAACTCGCGACGCGGCGCGCGATCAACCGTGGCAGTCGCACCACAAAGCCGAAGAACAGCCGCGTGTACATGCAGGTCAGCAG
>JBOIAH010000453.1:0-1779 GCA_050739055.1 Steroidobacteraceae bacterium
GACCTCGAGGTCCGCCGCAGCGCGCTGCGCGGTATCACGGTGCCGGAGGCGGAAGTGCCCCTCTCAATCGACGAATTCCCGGCGTTCTTCATCGCCGCCGCGTGCGCGAGCGGGGAAACCCTGGTGCGCGGTGCGCTCGAGCTGCGGGTGAAGGAGAGCGACCGGCTGGCGGCCATGGCCGGCGGGCTTGCGACACTGGGCGTCGAGCATCAGCTGCTGACCGATGGCCTGTGGCTGCGCGGCGCCGAGGGCTTCTGCGGCGGCACCATCGATAGCCGCGGTGATCACCGCATCGCCATGGCCTTTGCGATCGCGGCGCTGCGGGCCTCCGCTCCCGTCGAGATCCTCGACGTCGCCAACGTCGCGACCTCGTTTCCGGGTTTCGTGCGCACCGCGCGCAAGGCCGGCTTGCACATCGAGGCGTCCTGACACAGGCTCGTGAGCTTAGATGTCCCCCGCCTCCTGTCTCATCGTCACCATCGACGGCCCGAGCGGCTCGGGCAAGGGCACCATCAGCCGTGCGGTGGCGCGCCATGCCGGCTGGCATCTGCTCGACAGCGGCGCGCTGTACCGCCTGGTGGCCCTCGCGGGGATGGCGGCCGGGGTCGCGCGCCAAGATGCGCCGCGCCATGCGCAGCTTGCCGCGGGCATGCAGGTGGAGTTCGGGTCCGGGGCCGATGGGGAGGAGCAGGTACGCCTGGACGGCCGGGACGTGACGCGGGAGATCCGCTCGGAGGCAGCGGGCCAGGGGGCCTCGCGCGTGGCCGCCTGGCCGGCGGTGCGCACGGCGCTGCTCACGCGCCAAAGAGCCTTCGCGCGGCCCCCGGGACTGGTGGCAGATGGCCGGGATATGGGGACCGTGGTGTTCCCCGGAGCGCAGCTCAAGGTATACCTGACCGCGACCGCCGAAGAGCGGGCTCTGCGCCGACATAAGCAGTTGAAAAACAAGGGGTCCGATGTTAGCCTTCCCGCCCTTTCGCGCGAGATAGCCGAGCGGGACTTGAGGGATCAGACCCGCCAGGTCGCCCCGTTGAAGCCGGCGCCGGACGCCTGCGTGATCGACTCGACCGGGCTTTCCATCGGGGCGGTCGTGGGAAAGGTGCTGGAACTGGGGGCCGCTCGCCGCATGTGGCCGTGAGGCCGCGCGGCTTTCCGCGCACGGAAGGTCAGGTGAAGTCGGCGCCCGCGAAGATGCGGGCGCCCGTTGGTTTTTCCTGGGCCACAGGATGAGGGCCCAGCGCAGGCACGCAACGCGTGCGAAGTGAAGGTATGACAGAAAGTTTTGCCCAGCTCTTCGAGCAGAGTCTCGCCAATCAGCGCATCCGCCCGGGGATGATCCTCACCGGGCTCGTGGTGGACGTCACCAGCGACGTCGTCATCGTCAACGTAGGCCTCAAGTCCGAAGCGGTCATCCCCCTCGAGCAGTTCAAGAACGAACGCGGTGAGGTGGAGGTCAAGGCCGGCGATGAGGTGGAGGTCGCGCTCGACTCGGTCGAGGACGGCACCGGGGAAACCCGCCTGTCGCGCGAGAAGGCCAAGCGCGCCCGCACCTGGACGCGGCTCGAGGGGGCGTTCAACAAGTCCGAGATCGTGACCGGGGTCATCACCGGGCGCGTCAAGGGCGGCTTCACGGTGGAAATCGAGAACGTGCGCGCGTTCCTGCCGGGCTCGCTCGTGGACGTGCGCCCCGTGCGCGACACGTCCTACCTCGAGAACAAGCCGCTCGAATTCAAGGTGATCAAGCTCGATCAGAAGCGCAATAACGTCGTGGTCTCGCGC
>JBOIAH010000454.1:0-1790 GCA_050739055.1 Steroidobacteraceae bacterium
CCCAGTACCTGTTCACCGTTCCGGCCGAGGACCTGGAAGTGGCGCTGCATATCGAGGCGCTGCGCATGCAGGCGGTGCTCGACACCGCGGGTGAGTGGAGCCACGAGCGCGCCGCGATCGAGCAGGAAGTGGCCCAGGACCTGTCCGAGCCGGGCTACGTGTTGTACTCGAAGGTGCGCGCGCGGATGTTCGCCGGTACGCCGTACGCGCACGACGCGCTCGGTACCCGCCCGTCGTTCGACAAGACCCCCGCGCCCATGCTCAAGAGCTTTCACGACCGGTGGTACGCGCCGAATAACGCCATCCTGGTGATCGCCGGCGACGTCGACCCGCCGACGACGCTCGCCGAGGTCAGACGGCTGTTCGGCGACATCCGCGCGAAGCAGCTGCCGGCGCGGCCGGTGGTGCGCCTGCGGCGGGTCGCGCCGGCCTCGTTCACGGTGAACACCGACCGGCCGAGCGGCACGCTCATGATCGCGATCCGCACGCCCGGGCCCCGCGACGCCGACTTCGCCGCGCTCGAAGTGCTCGCCGACGTGCTGAGCAACCGGCGCTTCGCGCTCTACGGACTCGTGCCGCAGGGCAAGGCGCTGGCCGCCGAGTTCGCGCTCGATCCGCTGCCCGAGGCCGGACTCGCCTACGCGGCGGTGTCCTTTACCGCGAGCGCCGATCCCAGCGCACTCGAGCGCGAGGTGCGCGCGATTCTCGCGCAGGTCGCCCGCGAGGGTGTGCCCGGGGAGCTCATCGCGGCGGCCAAGCTGCAGGAACGCAGCGATGCGCAGCTGCAGCGCAACTCCATCGGCGAGCTCGCCGCAGTCTGGTCGGACGCGGTCGCGCTGTATGGGCTGCACTCGCCCGATGATGATCTCGCGCGCATCGAGCAGGTGACGGTCGCGGACGTCGATCGCGTCGCGCGCAAGTATCTCGATCTCGACCATGCCGTCACGGGTGTGATGCTGCCGCGCGGCTCGGGCAGTCCGGTCGCCTCGGCGGGCGGATTCGGCGGACACGAGGCGATCTCGCTCGGGGAAGCGCACCCGACGAGCCTGCCGGCGTGGGCGAAAAAAGCGCTGCAGCGCCTGAGTGTGCCGCCCTCGACCCTGCACCCCATCGTCAGCAGGCTGCCGAACGGCCTCACCCTGATCGTGCAGACCGAGGACGTCAGTGACACGACCAGCGTGTACGGCCACATCCGCAACCGCCCGGAAACCGAGGAGCTCGCCGGACAGGAAGGAGTCAGCCCGGTGCTCGAGCGGCTGCTTACCTACGGCAGCGAGCGGCTCGACCGGCTCGCGTTCCAGCAGGCTCTCGATGCCATTGGCGCACGCGAGCACGCCGGTACCGACTTCTCCGTGCAGGCGCTCGCGGAGCACTTCGACCGCGCCGTCGAGCTGCTGGCCGACAATGAGCTGCACCCGGCGCTGCCGGCCGCTGCGCTCGAGGTCATCAGCGGCCAGGCGGCCCAGGGCGTCGCCGCTCGCAACGTGAGCCCCGGCTTCCTCACCCAACACTCGCTGCGCGCTGCGCTGTACCCGGCCGACGATCCCAGCCTGCGCATGTCCACGCCCGAGTCGGTGCGCTCGCTCACGGATGCGGCGGTGCGCGCCTACTACCAGCGGGTGTTTCGGCCCGATCTCACGGCCATCGTGGTGATCGGCAAGGTCACCCCCGCGGCGGCCCGTGAGGCGATCGAGAAGTACTTCGGGGCGTGGAGCGCGAGCGGACCGGCGCCGCCGACCGACCTGCCGGCCGCGCCCGCGAATCGCGCCCGGATGATCGCGGTGCCGGAC
>JBOIAH010000455.1:0-1384 GCA_050739055.1 Steroidobacteraceae bacterium
CGCTGGAGACGCTTTCGCGGCCGTCGGCGAATCCCGGATTCTGACCCTCGATCGCGAGCGACTGCCGATACCCGGCGAACCCCGGCAGAGCGAGCGAGGCCGAGCCGCGCAGCGAGCCGTAGGTGCCGTACGCCAGGTCCGCTTCGTCGGCGGCTTCTCCGGCCGGGTAATGAATCACGTTCACGACGCCGACGAAGGAGGTCGCCCCGTACATCACCGGCGCTGCGCCTTTGAGCACCTCGACCCGCTGGGTATCGGTGAAATCCAGCGTAGTGATCCCCGGGTTGAAGGCGCCGCCCCACGGCACGCCGTCGACCACCAGGAGGAACGCGTCGAATTCATGCAGGCCCCAGAAGGACGGCACCGCGCCCGAGGGTCCCGCATCGCCCCCGGGCGGCGCCTCCACCCCCGGCACGAGGCTCAGTGCACTCGCCGTATCCGCGGCCCCGCGGGCGCGCAGCTCATCCCCGGAAACGACCGAGATCGCAGCCGGGACCCGGTCCGCGGGTTCCGGAATTCGCGTCACGGTGATGACTATGGTGTCGAGCGGTTGGGTAATGCTGGCCGCCGTGCCCGCGCCCTCGCCGGCCGCCGCGCCGCCCAGGCGACTGGCGAGCGCACACGCGAGCACCGCGCCACGGCACCCGCGCAGATACGCCGGCTCAAAAGCCATCGTATTCCGTGTCGAAGAGCGCCTCGAGCTGCGGGTGCACTCCGCGCATGCGGTCGACGACGGCCCTCGCCCAGTCGAAATACTCGCGCCGGCGTTGCAGCGACCAGTCGCTGGGCGGGGAGATCCTGAGGTCGCGCAGGTTGCAGATCTTGTCGGCGAGCTTTACGAGCTTGGCGCGGCGGCTGAGCTGCGCGGCGTGCTCGATCTGCAGACGCTTGCGCGCGGCCCTGGGCAGCGCCTTGTCGTCGGTGACTTCGCGGACGATGTGCGCGACTTCGCTGCCAAAGGTCCGCTCGAGGTCCTCGAAGCTGGTCGCCGTGTCCTCGACCGTATCATGCAGCAACGCCGCCACCAGCAGCGCCGCATCGCGCTCGCCGCAGTTGGCCAGGAGGTTGGCCAGCGCGAGCGGGTGGTTGATGTAAGGAGATGCCTCCTTGCCCTTGCGCCGCTGATCCCGGTGGCGCTCGGCGGCGAACACGGCGGCGCTCAGGATCCTCGCGACCGGATCGGCGGGTGTAGTGGTCATGCGCACGTTCACTGGCGGCTGTCATTGTGCCAAACGTGCCTGGGTTTGCCGAGCCTGGCTTGCGCCGCCTGCCATGCGATCGCGCCGCACTGCAGGCGTACCTGATCGGGCGCATTGAGCCGGCCCGACCTGAATTTGCGCAGGCAGTCGGCTAGTACTACTGTGTCATAAATATCATGGCATTA
>JBOIAH010000456.1:0-1158 GCA_050739055.1 Steroidobacteraceae bacterium
CCATGGCCGCACTCGTGCATGAGCGCAAAGACGCGCAAGTTAAACAGGCTGAGAGCCAAGACGACGGGAACGGTCAGCCAGGCGGAAACGCCCGCGCTCAGCACCGCGGCCCACCACAGCAGCGCGAGCGCTCCAAAGGTCGTTACGACCTGCGTCAATCCCCTGAGGTTATCGGACTCGCAATGCTGGCGGATGATGATCCGCTTCTGTTCTTCAATGCAGTGGATCGATGACACTCCAGAGCACCCCCTCAGGATACTTGGGTAATCCGCGGGGGCGGAGTGTAGCAGGACGGGAGTGCCGCAGGCGCGGAAGCTCGTTACGAGTGCAGCGGAACCGGTCCGACTCCCTGCTGGCAGGTTGCCCTGACCTGATAGCGCAGGCGCAAGCCGCACGCTTGCCTCGAGCCGCCCTGCCCGGGGCGCAGACCGAAGCATTCGAGTAGCCCCTCGCAATGCTGCCCGCCACTGCCCAACATCGACTCGACCACGCGGGTCAGGTCGAACCGTCCGTCACAATCGGCGTACGGGCAGGGAAACTCAAAGAAGGCCGGAGCCGGCGGATGCAGCTCGTGTGTCTGGGTGGCGGGTGCATTGGATGCCGGACCCTCGAACTTCAGATCGAGTCGCAGCTCCTGGACGGACGGGAACGCCGCGCGCAGCGAGCGCGCCGCGGCGCGCGCGCGACGCAAGCCCTCCTGCCGCTGCAGGCGCAGCACGACCGGCGCACGGGACGAGAGTTTCATCCGCCGCTCGCGCCGGGAGTGCCCGGCGTAGCCGCCGGCCCTTGCGCAGTGTCCGCCTGCGGACCGCCATCCGCAGTCTTGGCGCGAGCGCTGCGACGCAGTTGCTTCTCCTGCTGGCGCGATTTCCTCGCCAGCTCCCTTTGCTTCCTTGCCTGGTGATAGTTCGGCTTTGCCACGGCGTTTCTCCTGTCCGGCCCGATCCGGAGGAATTGCCGGCAGCGTAACAGGGTCTGAGCGCAGTCACACGGCTTCCCAGACCCAGGCGGCTGCCGCTCAGTCCACGGCTCCTGCAGCCGTGGTGCGCGGCGGCGGCGCGCGGCGGCGCCACCACGGCAACGTATCCTCGATCACCAGCACACCGCCGGCGGCGGCCGCCGGCTGATAGCCCGGCAGATTTGCCAGCATTTCGCGCC
>JBOIAH010000457.1:0-3842 GCA_050739055.1 Steroidobacteraceae bacterium
GGTCAGCACCGTGCCGATGCCGGCGGTGATGAGTTGGCGACGGCGTTCTGTGCCGGTAAAAGTCATCAGCCGATTCTCCTCATTGCTACTTTGGCAGCACGAAACGCACCAGAGTCCGGGTCGGAACCTCGACCGCCACGCCGTCAACAACCACTGGCGCGTAGCGCCAGTGCTTCACGGCGCTCGTCGCCGAGCGGTCGAACACCCCCGCGGGCGTGGACTGCACGATGTGTATGTCGCGCGTCGCGCCTTTGGTGTCGACGGTGAAGGAAAGCAGCACGCTGCCGCTGACTCCGCGCTGCAGCGCGTTCTGCGGATACTCGGGCGGCTCGCGGCGCACCGCCTTCAGACGCGCCGCCAGGGTGGCCGGATCGACGTTCGCCTTGGTCTTGGCCGACGCGAGCTGCTGCGCGGCGAGAATGTCCTTCGGGTCCGCGCCCCAGCGACGCGCCTGGGCGAGATCCTCATCGGCGGACTTGCCGGCGAGCGCCGCGGCCCGGGCGCGATCCACCAGCTTGCCGGAGAGGTCCCGGCTCAGCGGCGCAAGGGCGGCGTTGCCCGCATCGGCCGACTGCAGCTGCGTCAGGTAGTACGCGGCGCTGTCCTGGGCGGGATCGGTCAGGCGGCCGTCGCGGATGCGGTCACGCGCCAGCTGCGCCAGGCGATCGCCATCGGCCTGTGCCGCCTTGGCGCGCGCACTGGCGACGTCGCGCGCAAATGCGCTGAGCTCGGCGGCCGACGTACCGGCGATGCGCGCTTCGTTGAGCCAGTGATCCTGATCGGCGGCGTTCGTGGCGAGCGCGGCCTCGCGGGCCTTGCGCAGGTACGCGGCGGTGAGCTCGTGCTGGGCACGCTGGGTGGTGGAGTTGGCCGGCGCAGTCTCCTGCAGCTGCTGCAGATAGGACTTGGCGCTGTCGCCCGCGGGATCGGTCAGCTTGCCGTCGTGGATGCGGTCCTCGACCAGGCCCGCCAGGTGCTGGGCCTTGGCATCCTCCTGGCGCCGGGCGATGTCGCTGCGCCACTTGGCGAGCTGATCCGCGGGGAGGCTGCCGGACTGCTGTGCCTGACGCAGGAGCACCGCGGCGCGCTCGACGTTGCCGTCGGCGAGCGCCTTGGTGATCTGGACCGTTGTCAGGTGCTGCGCGAGCGTTGCGACCCGCGCATCGCTCGGTACCGCGGCCTTGAAGTTGGCATAGTTGAGCGCGGCCTCGTCCAGACGGCCGGCATTGAGCGCCTCATCGAAGCGTCCGGCGAGAACGTTGGCTACGCGCTGCAACCCGTCGCGGGCTTCACCATCGAGGGGATCGGCCGCGGCCGCGGAGCGGTAGTACACGAGCGCGTTGTCGCCCGCGGGCTCGGTGTAGCGCCGCTCACGCATCGCGAGGCGCGCCTTCTCCAGCAGATCGTCCACCTTGCCCTGCACGACGGACAGGTCGGCAGCGGGTGCAGGTGCGAGCGCCGCTTCGGGTGCGGCGGCCACGGGCGCCGCAGCCCGGGGCGCCGCGGCGGCAGGCACCTTGACGGGCGCCTTGGCGGGCAGCGCGGCGGACGGCGCGGCGGGCAGGGCCGGCGTGCCGCTCCTGCCCTGCGTGAAGTACCAGAATGCCCCGCCGGCAAGCGCCAGCGCGGCGGCTGCGGCCGCGAGGATCATCATGCGGCCCTTGCCGGTGCTCTCCTGAGCATCCGCCCACGCACTCGGCAGCCTGAAAGCCCCGATGGTGAAGTCCTCGCTCGCGGCGGGAGCGGCATGTCCGTGGCGCGCGGCCTTCCTGGCCAGCGCCTCCTCGATCACCCCGGCGAAAACCGCCTGGGTCTTGCGCGGGTCGACCGGGGTGGTCAGCACTGCGAAGACATTCGATCCCCGGAGCGCGGCTGCAACCTTCTTCTCCTGCCCTTCGGCAGCGAACACCAGCACCACCGCGTGCGGCGCGCGCGCCTGAGCGGCGTCGACGGCGGCGCGTATCCCGCCCGGCTGCGCATCATCGATCACCAGCACCTGGCCGCGCCGCGTGCCCGTCAGGCTGCCGAACGCGGCTTCCAGCGAATCGACCGGCCGGATTGCCGCCTGGCCGCCGAGGGCCTGGCCGAGCTCGAGCAGGAAATCGTCGCGGGTCGTGACCGCGGTGAGGTCGACCGAAGGGTGGGAACTGGCCGGTGCGCCGCCGGGGCTGGATGCGGATACAGCCCCGGTGCTGCGGGACGGATTCGATGCTGCACTGGCCACGCGGTGTGTCTCCCACCTGTGTTGAGCGGTCACTGGACGAGGCCAAGCGGCCTGCAGCCACAGAGCGAGGCCGCCGCGGCACCTGAGGTGCAACGCGCGCAAATCCTCGCCGTAGGGAGGATATGTAGAACTGCGGGCAACGCAGTGCGTCAGTTCACAATAACGACAGGCTGCGTCGGGGGTCCGCGACGCCGATCGTGAAATTCTGAAGCATTGCTCGCTTCGGTGAGCATGCCGCGCCAGCCGTGCCGGGAGCGGATGCGCGAGCCCCACCCGCGGCGCCGCGTGGCGCACGCGGCGTGTGTCCGGTGCACGCGAAGGCGCGCGGGCGCGGTCGGCGCCGCGGCGCGCTTTGCAATCAGCCATTTAAGGCCCCCCGGCCGGCCGGACCGCCCCGGCCGGTCGCCGTGCTGGCGCCGCGGGCTCGCGCGGTGAACAATCCGCGCCTGTGACCGTCTTAACGTAATAGGTGTATCAGGATTGGAAGGCCGTCACTCATTGGGCGGGACGTTGGGACTAAGTTAAGTACCACCGCTGGCGTGGCCGGCATCGCCGGCGCTAGCTCAACGGAGGGAAGGACGATGCGACCGCTCGCTGCTGACCCGGAATCTCGCGGTACCCGTGCCGACTTCATCGATACTCTGAGCTCCTTCAGCCGGCTGCACCGCGCGCAGCGCTGGGAAGGCACGTTCGGGGATTTCCTGGCCAACATCCTGCCCGCAAATCCCGTGGCGCTCGCCCGCACCAGTCACGAATATATCTGGGACATGCTGCGCTGGCACGGCCGCGCGGCCCAGCCGGACGCGAGCGAGAATGTGCGCGCCCGCGAGCTGTTCAAGCGCGAGCTGTTCGGTATCGACGAGCCGCTCTCGAGGGTGGTCGACTATTTCAAGGCGGCCGCCGCCGGCTCCGACGTGGGCCGCAGGCTCCTGCTGCTGCTCGGTCCGCCCTCGGGCGGCAAGTCCACCGTCGCGATCCTGCTCAAGCGCGGGCTGGAGGAATACAGCCGCACCGACGAGGGCGCGCTCTATGCCATCCGCGGCTCGCCGCTGCGCGAGAACCCGCTGAACCTCATTCCCACGAGCCTGCGCGCCGAGTTCCGCGACCGCTACGGCGTGCACGTCCAGGGCGAGCTGTCCCCGTGGGCGCGCGATTTCGTCGAGCGCGAGTTCGAGGGCGACTTCGTGCGCGTGCCGGTCGAGCGCGTATTCCTCGCCGAGGCCTCGCGGCTCGGTATCGGCACCTACGCCCCGCACGACCCCACCACCGCCGACATCGCCGACCTCGTGGGCTCAGTCGATCTCGCCAAGGTGGCACAGATCGGGGATGAGGGCGATCCGCGCGCCTGGTCCTGGTCGGGGGCGGTGTACGCCGCGAGCCGCGGCATGCTCGAGATGATCGAGATCCTCAAGGTGAAGCGCGAGTTCCTGTACCTGCTGCTCACGCTCACCCAGGAGAAGAACGTCAAGGTGTCGCGCTTCCCGCTGATCTACCTCGACGAGACGATCCTCGCGCACACGAACCTGGCGGAGTTCCACAAGTTTCTCCAGGAAAAGGAAAACGAAGCGCTGCTCGACCGCATGGTCATCGTCAAGGTGCCGTACACGCTGTCCTTCAT
>JBOIAH010000458.1:0-1733 GCA_050739055.1 Steroidobacteraceae bacterium
GCTCCTGTCGAGCGATCGGCTGCTCGCGGGCCCGGACTGGTACATGGTCGGAGTCCCCTCGGTGTTTGCCGACACGGTGTTCGAGGGCGCGAGCGTGAAGCTCGGCAATGTCACGCCGGGATTCGCCGCCACGCTCTGGTCCGGGGGCGCGCTCATCCCGATGCGCACCTTCCTGACTCTCAGGCAACGTGACGCCGAGCTCAAGGGCAAGCGCTACCTCGACATGTATGACGCCGAGGCCTGGTACCTGGCGCGGGAAATTTTCGTCGAACGCAAGCATCGCGCCGAGTTCGGCAAGTACCTGGATCTCATGCGTCAGGGCACGGGCGAGGCTGCCGCGTTCGCCGCCAGCTTCAGCATCACCTACGAGGATCTGGACAGGGAGCTGGCGCTCGCGCTGCGTGAGCGCGTGCACGTCTACATCGTGAGCGCTCCCGCCGACGAACGCGCGGGGCGCGCGGGCGCCGTGGTGCTGAATGCGGCGGAGGTGAAGGGCCGGCTTGCCCTGGCTTCGGTGCGTTACCAGAGCGGGCCGGACCCGGTGCAGCTGGCGAATGAGGCGCTGCAAGCCGACGCCGCGAATGAAACCGCCCTGCGGGCGCTGGCGCTCGCGCAGCTCGCGCGGGGCGCGTACGCCGAGTCACTCGCGGCGGTAGATCGGCTCACCACGCACGGGGGATCTCCCGGAGCGAACGCCGACAGCGCCGAAGTACTGGCCGGGCTGGCACGTGCCGCGGCCGGCGGCGAGGTCACACTCCCGGTCGACGCGGCGACGCTGCGCCGGCGCGCGAAGCAGGCCTATCAGCGCGCGCTCGCCGCGGACGGCGCCGACCGCCGCTCGCGCGACGGAATGTCCCGGCTCGCGAGCGCGCCCTAGGTGTAGCAGTGACCCGCGGTGAGCTCGGCCGCGAGGCGGCTCAGGCACGCAGCTCGAGGTTATCGGGGTCATAGGGCGACTCGCGCACGACCGTGGCCCGCTTGCGCTCCCCCAGGATCTCGATGGAGAGCTGCGTGCCGGGTGCAGCGAACTCCGATCGGGTGTAGCCGATCGCGAGGCTCTTGCGCAAGCAGTGACCGTAGCAGCCCGAGGTCGCGCGCCCGATCATGCGGCCGCCTTCTTCGAACAGCGGCTCGTTCCCCAGCGGATCGGCATCGGTGACGCCATGCACTTCGAGCGTGACGAAGCGGTTGGGCACGCCGGCGGCGAGTTGCCGCTCGAGCGCTTCCTTGCCCGTGAAAGCGCCCTTGTTCATGCGCACGAAGCGATCCAGCCCCGCCTCGAACGGGGTGTAGTCGGGCGTCATGTCGCTGCCCCACATGCGATACGACTTCTCCAGGCGCAGCGATTCCATGGCGCGCATGCCCACCATGCCGAGCCCAAAGGCCTTGCCCGCCTCGAACAGCGCATCGAACAGGTGATGCGCGTACTCGATCGGGAAGTGCAGTTCCCAGCCCAGGGCGCCCACGAAGTTCACGCGCAGCGCGTACACATCGACCGCGAGGCCCGCCTCGATGGTCTGCGCGGTGAGCCACGGGAAGGAGGCGTTGTCCAGCGCAGTATCGGTCAGCTGCGAGAGCACCTCGCGTGACTTCGGCCCCGCGAGCACGAAGCAGCCGCGGGTGTTGGTGATGTTGCGCAGCCCGACAGAGCCATCTTGCGGCAGCGACTTGAACAGGAAGTCGCTGTCGTAGCGCTCCGCGGCTCCGGCGCTCACCACGTAGAAGTGCCGGTC
>JBOIAH010000459.1:0-4124 GCA_050739055.1 Steroidobacteraceae bacterium
GATGGCTCTTGCCCGCGCCGTCCGGACCGCACAACCACACCGTGCCGCGCGCCTGCCCGAGCGCCACCGCGCGCGCATGTTCCAGCGCCTCGGCATTGCGCGCCGGAAGAAAGCTGGCGAACACGGCGCGGTCCGGCAGCCGCACGCCCAGGGGGATCTGGCGCATGAGGCGTTACGCGGAGCGCACGGGTTGCGTCCAGACGCGGCGCATGAAGCTGAGGATGTAGTGCAGCCCCGACACCACGGTGGTCGCCAGGGTAAGCCATGCTCCGGCATCGAGCATCTCGCGCGGCGGCAGGGCTACCGCCGCATTGAGCATCGCCAGCATCACGTACACGAGCTGCGTCGCCGTATTGATCTTGCTGATGATGGTCGGGTGTCCGTGCAACGGGCCGAACCACAGGCGGAAGATGAGTGCGCCGAGTCCGATCATGACGTCGCGCGCGACCACCGCGGCGGCCAGCCACCACGGCACCAGCGCGAGCCACGCCGACTCGACGAACACCGTCACCAGCAGCAGCTTATCGGCGAGCGGGTCGAGGAACTTACCAAGCTCGGAGGTCCAGTTGAAGCGCTTGGCGAGGTAGCCGTCGAGGCCGTCCGATACCGCCGCGGCCACGAACAGCGACAGCGCCGCCAGATGCTCGTCTGCGTGCAGCGCTGCGACAATCGGCCAGATCAGCGCGAGTCGGACCAGGCAGATGAGGTTGGGGAGGTGGCGCACGGTGAGGTGAGCGGCGGACGTGCTCTCAACCCTGGGGTTGATAGCGGTACACGAGCCGGTTGGGACCCGCCGCGCTGCGCGCCAGGCGGCTCGAGCCGGCGAGCTCCCGCTCGAGCGCCGCCGCACCCCCGCGCAGCTCGACCTCGAAAGTGACGCTGCCCGCGTCGACCTCGGCGACCTCGGCGCGGCGCACACCCGGCACGCTCTGCAGCATGCGCTCGATCGCGGCGTAGTCGCTGAGGCCCGCCACGCCCTCGACCCGCACGCGGGTCGGGACATCCCCCTGCGCGGGTGCCGCGCCCGGCGGGGGGGCCAGCAGGTCGACCGTGTGCTCGATGCCGGCGGTGAGCGGACCGGTCCAGCTTTGAGTGGCGATGCGCGTGTACAGCGTCCACTGCAACTGGCCCGGCGGGGCGGGCGCATCTGCGCGGCCAACCAGGATCTCATCGGCGCCGTAGCGCTGCGCCGCCTGCACCAGGACGTTGCCGGCAAGCGTGTTGCCGCTGCCATCGACCACGGCGAGCGGGATCACGCTGATCGGCAGGCCGCGCTCGCTGGCCGCGTGCTCGAGCTCGGCGCGCGCCGCGTCCGCGGCGGCGCGCTCGGGCGGCGGATACAGGACCACGAGGGTGAACGGCCGCTCGCGATCCCACGCGGTGCGGCCCGCCGCGCCGATGGCGCGTCCGAGCGCGGCGCCGTCGAAGACGACCTGCGGCTCCCCACGCGGACCTGACGCGTAGCTCTGCACGTACTTCGCGGCATCGGTGATGAGGCCGGCGAGCGCCGGGTCGTCCGCCGACTCACGGCGCCCGGTGGCGCGCACCAGCGCCTGGCGCATGGCGTCCTGCACCGCGGTGGCGGACTGTGCGTCGAGATCGACCTCGTAGACCCTCACCGGGCGCGCCGCCCATGAGGCGAGCGGCAGCGCGCCGCACAGCGCGATGAGGCTCGTGAGGAGTCCACGCATGCGCTTAGTTCACGGCAGTTGATCTGGGGTACGGTCGCGACATTTCCCGATCGCACACGCGCGCTTCAGCGGTATGTACAATACCATACGCGCATGCGCCGGATGGCGTCCGGACGCCTCGCGAAAATCTTATGACTGAGCGTCCCGGCATTACCTATCGTGATGCGGGCGTCGACATCGACGCCGGCGATGAACTCGTCGAGCGCATCAAACCGCTGGTGCGCCGCGCGCAGCGCCGCGAGGTGCTCGCCGGGATCGGCGGCTTCGGCGCGCTGGTGGAACTGCCTTCCGGGTACCGGCACCCGGTACTGGTCTGCGGCACCGACGGCGTGGGCACCAAGCTGCGCCTCGCTATCGACAGCGGGCGGCACGACACCATCGGGATCGACCTGGTCGCGATGTGCGCCAACGACGTCGTGGTGCAGGGAGCGGAGCCGCTGTGCTTCCTGGACTACTACGCCACCGGAAAGCTGCGGGTTGCGGTTGCCGAAGCGGTGGTGCGCGGAATCGTCGAGGGCTGCGTGCAGGCAGGCGCGGCGCTGGTGGGCGGTGAGACCGCGGAAATGCCCGGCATGTACCACGGCGAGGACTACGATGTGGCGGGATTCTGCGTCGGTGTGGTGGAGAAGGATGCCATCATCGACGGGGCGCGCACCGTGGCCGGCGATGCAATCATCGGCCTCGCCTCCTCCGGGCCGCATTCCAACGGCTACTCGCTGATCCGCAAGCTGCTGACGGCGGCCGCGGTCACGCCGCAAACCATGCTCGAGGGCCGGGCACTCATCGAGCGGCTGCTGGCGCCGACGCGCATTTACGTCAGGCCGGTGCTGGCGCTGCTGCGCGCGCTGCCGGTGCACGCGCTGGCGCATATCACCGGCGGAGGCCTCACTGACAACATTCCGCGGGTGCTGCCCACGGGGCTCGAGGCCGTGCTGGAGCGCGGCCGCTGGCACCGGGATCCGGTGTTCGAATGGCTCGAGCGTGCCGGACGCATCGCGGCGGCGCAGATGTATCGAACCTTCAACTGCGGCATCGGCATGATCGTCATCGTGCCGGCGGAGCACGCCGCGGCCGCGGTGCAGTTCCTGGCGGCGCGCGGCGAGACGGCGCAGGTCATCGGCGAAGTGCGCGCGGGCGAGCGCGGCGTGTACATCCGGGAATGAGCGCCGCCACGCCGTTGAGGCTCGCGATCCTGATCTCCGGCCGCGGCTCCAACATGATGGCGCTCGCGCGCGCGTGCCTCGCCGGACAGATCGCCGCGCAGCTCGCCGTGGTGATCGCCGATCGCGCCGCCGCATCGGGTCTGGCGGCCGCCCGCGAGCTGGGAGTCGCGACCGCCACGGTCGCGCACCCGGCGAGTGATCCTGTGGGGTTCGAAGCGGCGCTGCGCGCGGCGTTCGCGGCGCACCGCCCGGACGTGGTGGCGCTCGCCGGCTTCATGCGGGTGCTTTCGGGCGGCTTCGTCGCCGGCTACCTCGGGCGCATGTTCAACATTCACCCCTCGATCCTGCCGCGGCATCGCGGCCTCAACACGCACCGCCGCGTGCTCGCTGCCGGCGACCCGACCCACGGGGCCAGCGTGCACTTCGTCACCCGGGAACTCGACGCCGGCCCGGTGGTGCTGCAATCGCGGCTGGCGGTCCGGCCGGGCGACACCGAGGCGACGCTCGCCGCGCGCGTGCTGGCGAGCGAGCACGTCATCTATCCGCGCGCGCTCGGCTGGTTTGCGCAAGGACGCCTCGCCTGGCGCGCTGGCGCACCTTGGCTCGACGGCCGGCTTCTCACAGCCCCGGTGGTGGAGGATTTTCGTGACCCCGCGGGTAGCTGAGCAGCGCGCGCCGCGCCGCCGCTCGTGCCTGACCGCCGGCGGATTGATGCTGAGCCTGCTGGCGGCGGCCAGCGTGGCGCTCGCCGATGAGCTTAAGCCCTTCGAGGCCTCGTACGCGTGGATCTGGCACGGTATGACCGTGGCGGTCACGAAGCTGAAGCTCGAGACATCCGGCGACAACTGGATCTATACCTCCAGCAGCGAGCCGCGCGGCATGGGCAGATTGCTCGCGCAGCGCCCCCGAACCGTGAGCGTGCTGCGGGTGACGGAGGCAGGGGTGCAGCCCCTGAGTTACCAGGGCGACGACGGCACGAGCTCCGCCGGGCACAAGGTGGACATCCAGTACGACTGGAGCAAGCATCGCATCACGGGCGTGTACGAAGACACAGCGGTGGATTTGCCGCTCACGCCCGGCGTGCAGGATGACTCCTCGGTGCAGGTCGCGTTGATGGCCGCGCTGCTGCGCGGGCACACGCCGGAGCGCTTCGCGCTGCTCGACAAGAACCGCGTGCGCGAATACCGCTACGTGCGCGAGGGCGAAGCGACCCTGCAGACCCCGTTCGGCCCGGTCGCCACCGTCATCTACCGCAGCCGGCGCGCGAACT
>JBOIAH010000460.1:0-1509 GCA_050739055.1 Steroidobacteraceae bacterium
CACGGCAACCTCGCGGCCGCCACCTCCACGGGCGGAATGACCAACAAGCGCCCGGGGCGTGTCGGGGATTCACCCATCATCGGCGCGGGCACCTACGCCAAGAACGGGGTGTGCGCCGTCTCGGCCACCGGGCACGGAGAGTATTTCATCCGCGCGGTGGCCGCCCATCACGTCTGCGCCGCGGTCGAGTACCGCGGCCTCACCCTGCAGCAGGCGGTGCACGAGCTGCTCTACGACGTCCTCGCCGGGCTCGGCGGGGACGGCGGCCTCATCGCGATCGACCGCGACGGGCACATCGTCATGGAGTTCAGCACCGAGGGCATGTACCGCGGGGCGCGCGACTCGGGCGGCCGCCGCGAGCTCGCGATCTACTGAACGGCCGCCTGGCCGGAGCGCCGCTGTGAGCGCCAGGCGCTCGGCGGACGCGCCTCCCAGCGCGCCCACACGCGCCGCAGCTGCTGGGCGGAGCCCAGACCTACGCGGGCCGCCACTCCCTCCAGATCCAGGCGGCTGCCGGCCACGAGCTCCCTGGCGAGGGCGAAACGGATCCGCTGCACGTAGTCGAGCGGCGAGCAGCCCGCGTGGTCGGCGAACAGCCGCGCGAGATTGCGCGGCCCGGTGCAGGCGACCGCCGCGAGTTGCGCCGACCCCCACGCGGCGGCCGGGTCGCGCGCCACCGCATCCTGCACGCGATGCACGGCCGGGTGCAGGTGATTGCGATGCATGACCCAGGGCGAGAGTGCCGGATCGCTGCCCGCGCGGCGCCGGTACACCACCAGCTCGCGGGCGACCTCGGCGGCGACCCGCGCGCCCAGCTGCCGGCCGATGATATGCAACGCAAGGTCGAGCCCCGCGGTGACGCCCGCGCTGGTGAACACCGGCCCGTCCTCGACGAAGACGCGGTTATCGAGCACGCGCGCGCGCGGTTCCACGCGGCGCAGCTCCTCGAGGTGCGCATGATGAGTGGTGCACTCGCGGCCGGCGAGCAGCCCCGCGCGGCCCGCGAGCACGCTCCCGGAGCACACGCACAGCAGCTGCACTGCGCAGCTGACCCCGCCGCGCAGCCACTCGATCAGGCGCCGGGTCGCGGGCTCGTGCGGATCGACCGCGTCGCCGCCGACCCCGGTAAGCACCAGCATCGAGCCGGGCGCAAGCTGCGCGGGCAGCGTCTCGAGCGCGCTCAGGCTGAGTCCGGCGGCGGCCGTCACGCTCGGCGCCGGCGACACGAAGCGCAGGCGATAACTGCCGGCGACCTGGCGCTCGGCATTGCGGAACGCGTCCGCGGGCCCCGCCACGTCCAGCAGCACCACGTTCGGCAGCAGCGCGAAAACCACGTCGCGCATCGCGCCCTCAGGCCCAGGCGTCGGCGCTCGACACCACGCGTGCAAAACGCCCGTCGAGTACCAGCTCGGTGTGCTCGCGGATCTCGGCCGGCGAGAACTCGCGTCCGGAGCGAGTGCGCATCGCGAAGGTCAGGGTCGCATCGCTCACGTAGCGGACCGCGAACCC
>JBOIAH010000461.1:0-14800 GCA_050739055.1 Steroidobacteraceae bacterium
CAGGAAGACCTGATCCGCGCCGCGCAGGGCGGGCTCGGTCTGCACGCTCACCGCCACGGAATTGGCGTTCTCGAGGGTCTGACCGGCGCTCGGCGCTGCGATCGTGCAGCGCGCGTAGGAATTGACCGTGCCCGGCTGTCGCTCCTGCGCGGGCGCGGCCGAGTCCCCCGGCGGGTGATTCGCCGGGTAGGTTTGGGCTCCCTCGATCAGCAGCTTCTGGGCGCTGGGATGCGGCTGGTCGCTGTAGTGGACCACGCCGTTCTCGTCGACCCACTTGTAGACGGTGGCGGCCAGCGTCACCGGGCACACGAGCCACATTAAGGTAAAGAGGAGCGGGCGCATCGGAACTGAGCATAGTCCCAGTGCGCGCCCACCACAAAAGGCAGGCGCGCTTTCTGTGGAACGCCGCTCGTCCTGCGCGCCTCACGCTCGCGGGCCGCCTGTGGCACGGGCCGGACGCGGCGGGCAGCGGGCGCGGGGAGTGCGGTCGCGTCATCGCATGATCAGCAGCTGTAGTACAGGTCCAGCTCCACCGGGTGCGTGGACATGCGGAAGCGGGTGATCTCCTGCATCTTCAGCCCCATGTACGCGTCGATGACGTCGTCGGTGAACACCCCGCCGCGGGTGAGGAACTCGCGATCCTTGTCGAGGTACTCCAGCGCCATGTCGAGGGAATGGCACACGGTCGGAATGTGCTTCGCCTCCTCGGGCTCGAGGTCGTAGAGGTCCTTGTCGGAAGGATCGCCCGGATGAATCTTGTTCTGGATGCCATCGAGACCGGCCATCATCATCGCCGTGAAGGCGAAGTAGGGGTTGGCGCTCGCGTCCGGGAAGCGCACTTCGATGCGCCGCGCCTTCGGGTTCGACACCCAGGGGATGCGGATCGAGGCCGAGCGGTTGCGGGCCGAGTAAGCGAGCAGCACGGGGGCTTCGAACCCGGGCACCAGGCGCTTGTAGCTGTTGGTGCCGGCGTTGGTGAAGGCGTTGAGCGCGCGGGCGTGTTTGATGATGCCGCCGATGTAATACAGCGCCAGGTCCGAGAGTCCCCCGTACTTGTCACCGGCGAACAGCGCCCGGCCTTCCTTCTGCAGCGACTGGTGCACGTGCATGCCGCTGCCGTTGTCGCCCACCAGGGGCTTGGGCATGAAGGTCACGGTCTTGCCGTAGCCGTGGGCGACGTTCTGCAAAGCGTACTTGAGGATCTGCACCTGGTCGGCCTTGGTGACCAGCGTGCCCGCGGTGATGCCGATCTCAGCCTGCCCGGCGGTCGCCACCTCGTGGTGATGCACCTCCACTTTCAGTCCCATCTCCTCGCAGGCAAGACACATCGCCGAGCGGATGTCCTGGAAGGCATCCACCGGGGGCACCGGGAAGTAGCCGCCCTTGACGCCGGGACGGTGACCCTTGTTGCCGTCCGGGTAGTCCTTGGGCGAGTTCCAAGCGCCCTGCACCGAGTCGATCGAGTAGAAACAGCCGTTCATTTCGTTGCCGAAGCGCACGCTGTCGAAAATGAAGAACTCGTTCTCCGGTCCGAAGAGCGCGTGATCGGCGATGCCGGTGGACTTGAGGTAGCTTTCCGCGCGCTTGGCGAGCGAGCGCGGATCGCGCTCGTAGCCTTGCATGGTGGTGGGCTCGATCACATCGCAGCGGATGTCGATCGTGGTCTCTTCGAAGAACGGATCGATGACGGTGGTGTTGGCTTCGGGCATGAGGATCATGTCCGACTCGTTGATGCCCTTCCATCCGGCGATGGAGGAACCGTCGAACATCTTGCCATCGCGGAAGAAGTCCTCATCGACCAGCCGCGCGGGGATGGTCACGTGCTGCTCCTTGCCGCGCGTGTCGGTGAAGCGCAGGTCCGCGAACTTCACTTGTTTTTCCTGAATCAGCTTCACAACGTCACTGGGTGTCATATCGCCTCCGGAAAAGAAGGGATCAGCGCTCGCCACCAAAGTCCTGGAGCTACTGCAGGGCCCATGCCAGGACCAGGACGCGGCAAATCAATCGCTTAGCAGGTAAACTGCCGATGAGTTGCACCATCTGGGTGCGTGCCTGAAGCATTGTTGCACTCTCAAGGTGCGCAGAACAGACATTCCTCCAAGAGATTGGGTCGGTGGTCTGGTCATGCACTGTTTTGGTGCGGCCGGACGCAGCGGCCGTCATCAGGCAATTGCCGCCGCCCTTGCCCGGTTGGCCGTCCCGACGGCGAGCGTACTGACGAGCGCAGCGCTCGCGCCGCGCGCCTTATACTCGCGCGCTCTTTGGGTCGCCTAAGTCAGTCCATGAAAATCGGCCGTGCGCCGCGCACCTTCCAGGAGCTGCTCTTCGCGCTGCAGGACTACTGGTCGTCCCAGGGCTGCGTGATCCTGCAGCCCTGCGACATGGAAGTCGGGGCCGGCACCTTCCACACCGCGACCTTCCTGCGCGCGGTGGGGCCGGAGCCCTGGAGCGCCGCGTACGTGCAGCCCTCGCGCCGGCCGACGGACGGGCGCTACGGGGAGAATCCGTTCCGCCTGCAGCACTACTACCAGTACCAGGTGGTGATCAAACCGTCCCCGCTTCCCATCCTCGATCTGTACCTGGGGAGCCTCGCCGCACTGGGCCTCGATCCGCTCACTCACGACGTGCGCTTCGTCGAGGACAACTGGGAGTCGCCCACGCTGGGGGCCTGGGGGCTGGGCTGGGAGGTGTGGCTGAACGGCATGGAGATCACGCAGTTCACCTACTTCCAGCAGGTCGGGGGCCTCGACTGCCGTCCGGTGACCGGCGAGATCACCTACGGGCTCGAGCGGCTGGCGATGTATCTGCAGGGCGTCGAGAGCATCTATGACGTCCTGTGGACCGAGGGCGCCGCGGGCCGCGTCACCTACGGCGACGTGTTCCACCAGAACGAGGTCGAGCAGTCCGCCTACAACTTCGAGCACGCCGATGTGGCGACGCTCCTGCGGCACTTCGAGGACCACGAGCGCGAATGCCGGCGGCTGCTCGAGGCACGGCTCGCACTGCCCGCCTACGAGCAGGTGCTCAAGGCCTCGCACACCTTCAACCTGCTCGACGCACGCCGCGCGATTTCCGTGACCGAGCGCCAGCGCTACATCCTGCGCGTGCGCACGCTCGCGAGCGCCGTGGCGAAGGCCTATCTCGAGGCCCGCCAGGCGCTCGGCTTCCCACTGCTTAAAGCCGCCCCGCCCGCGCCCGCTCAAGCGAGTCGCGCCGGAGCGCTCGGATGAAGCTCGAGCACCGTGATTTCCTCCTCGAGATCGGCACCGAGGAGCTGCCGCCGAAGGCCCTGCCGGGACTGCAGCACGCACTCGTTGCGGGGCTCGCGGCGGAACTCGACAAAGCGGGGCTCGCCCATGGGGAACTCGTGGGCTTCGCCACCCCGCGGCGCCTTGCGGTGTGGGTGAAGCGCCTCGCCGCGCAGCAGCCCGAGCAGCACCTGCGGCGGCGCGGTCCGCCGCTGTCCGCCGCGTTCGACGCCGCCGGGGCTCCGACGCGCGCCGCGCTCGCGTTCGCCGACGGCTGCGGGACCAGCGTAGAGGCACTCGAGCGGATTGCCGAGGGCAAGGGAACGTTCCTGTTCTACGCCGGCACCCGGGCCGGCGCCGGCACCGTGCAGCTGCTGCCGGGGCTGGTGCAGGGCGCCCTCGAGGCGCTGCCCATCCCACGCCGCATGCACTGGGGCGCGGGGAGCGCCTTGTTCGTACGTCCGGTGCACTGGCTCATCATGCTGTACGGAGCGGACGTGGTGCCGGCGACGCTCCTCGAGACCCCGAGCGGCAGCCACACCCGCGGCCACCGTTTCCATGCCCCGAAGCCCCTGCGCGTCGCGAGCCCAGGCTCCTACGAGCGCACGCTGCGCGAGCGCGGCCACGTGATCGCCGATTTCGGCGCGCGGCGCGAGCGTATTCGCGCGGCGGTCACGGCGCTGGCGTCGAGCCTGAAGGGCAGCGCCCTGATCGGCGCGGCGCTCCTCGACGAGGTGACCGCCCTCACCGAGTGGCCGGTGGCGCTCGCGGGACGCTTCGAGGAGCGCTTCCTCACGCTGCCGCGCGAGGCGCTCACCTCGACCCTCGAGGATCACCAGCGCTGCTTCCCGGTCGAGGATTTGCAGCAGCGCCTGCTGCCGTGCTTCATCGCCGTGAGCAACCTCGAGAGCCGCGACCCGGACAAGGTGCGCACCGGCAACGAGCGCGTCGTGCGTGCGCGCCTGGCGGACGCCGCGTTCTTCTGGGAACAGGACCGCCGGGCCCCGCTCGCCGCGCGCCGCGCGGGACTCGATGCCGTGACCTTCCAGGCAAGACTCGGCTCGCTCGGGGACAAGACGCGCCGGGTGCGCGCGCTCGCGATCGCCATCGCCGCCACGACCGGCGCGGCGCCCGGGGAGGCGGCGCGCGCCGCGGAGCTGTGCAAGTGCGACCTGCTCACCAGCATGGTCGGGGAGTTTCCCGAGCTGCAGGGCATCATGGGCAGCTACTACGCGCAAGCTGACGGCGAGCCCGGCGAGGTCGCCGCGGCGATCCGCGAGGCTTACCTGCCGCGCTCCGCCGGCGGTGCGCTGCCCACCACGCCCGCCGGGCTTGCGGTGGCGATCGCCGACCGGCTGGACACGCTCGCGGGAATTTTCGCGATCGGGCAAAAGCCCACCGGCGCCAAGGACCCCTTCGGGCTGCGCCGTGCGGCGCTCGGCGTGCAGCGCATGCTCATCGAGAAGCACCTCGATCTGGATCTCAGGCAGTGCCTGAGAGCGGCGGTCGCGGCGGTGCAGGCCGACGTCGGGCGTATCCGCGAGACGGCAGCCGCCGCGAAGCCCGACGCCGGGGAGGCAGCGGCGCACCGTGCAGCTCCAGCGCAGCCGCCCGCTTCCCCCGAGGCAATCGCGGACGAAGCCTACGACTTCCTCATGGAGCGCCTGCGCGCCTATTACCTCGACCGCCCGGTCGGTGCCCCGACTCCCGGCATGGCCGCCGTGACGAGCGAGATGTTCGACGCGGTGCTGGCCGCACGGCCCGGCTCGCCGGTGGATTTCGACGCGCGACTGAAGGCCCTGAGCACCTTCCTCGAGCTGCCCGAATCGGGGAGCCTCACCGCCGCCAACAAGCGCATCGCCAACATCCTGCGCAAGGCGCCCGAGGCGCCGCCGGCGCAGGTGGACGTGCAGCGCCTGCGCGAGACGGCGGAGGTGCGGCTGTTCGATTCCATGCGCGCGCTGCGCGATGCGGTCGCAGAGGCCACCGCGCGGCGCGAATACACCGGCGCTCTCGGCCGGCTCGCGCAGCTGCGCCCGGCGGTCGATGCGTTCTTCGACCAGGTGCTGGTGATGGATGAGGATCCGCTGCTGCGCGCCAATCGCCTGGGGCTCCTCGCGCAGCTGCAGGGGCTGTTCGCGGGGGTCGCGGACCTGTCGCGGCTGCCGGGTTGAGACAGGAGAGGCCAACGGATGCCCGCCGCGGCCTCCGGCGCGTGCCGGGGGTGCAGCTCGCCGGCTCGCTGTTCTTCACCGCGTTCCTGTTCGCGTGGACGTTCCTCTACGCGATCCCGTTGGTGCTGGTGTGCTTCGTGCTGCCGTTTCGGCGGCGCTTCCCGCTCGCGTACGGCTGGGCCGCGACGCTCCTGTGGGTGCTGCGATGGAGCTGCGGGCTCGACTACCGGGTGGAGGGCGCGGCGTTGCCCGCGGGTTGCCACGTCGCCTTCTGGAAGCACTCCTCGTCGTGGGAGACGCTCGCCATGATGGTGCTGTTCCCGCGCCAGGTGTGGGTGCTCAAGCGCGAGCTGCTGTGGATCCCGGTGGTGGGGCTCGCGGTGCGCCAGATGCATGCCATCGCGATCGACCGCAGGTCCGGACACTCGGCGGTCGCTCAGGTGATCGAGCAGGGCAAGGACCGCTTGCGTGAAGGCAACTGGGTCATGGTGTTTCCCGAGGGCACGCGCATGCCTGCGGGCGAGACGCGCCGCTACGGGGTGAGCGGCACGCTGCTCGCAGCCGAGGCCGGCCGGCTCGTCGTGCCGGTCGCGCACAACGCCGGGTTCTACTGGCCGCGGCGCGGACTTCTGAAAAAGCCGGGGACCGTGCGCGTGGTCATCGGCGCGTCCTTTGCCGCCGGCGGCCGGGACGTGCGCGAGGTCAACGAGGAAATTCAGGCGTGGGTCGAGGCGGCGGTGAAGAGCATTGAGCCCACTTAGACTCGACTAGCGGGCCGATTGACTCGCAAGAGAGTCAAAGATACCTGAATCCTGACGTTGTGTCTCAAGAAAGAGTCAGTCTTCGCCAAACTGGCAAACCAGGCAGACCTTAGTTAGAGCTCGCTGAGCATTCGAGCGTCTGCAGGCAACTCAGATGTCGAGATTAGTGACCGAGAGAGCGTTCTTTTCGATGAACTCGCGGCGCGGCTCCACCTGGTCTCCCATGAGCGTCATGAAGATGTCGTCCGCGGTGACGGCGTCCTCGATCTTCACCTGCAGGAGCCGGCGCGTCTCCGGGTTGATGGTCGTCTCCCACAGCTGCTCGGGGTTCATCTCACCCAGTCCCTTGTAGCGCTGGATGCTCTGGCCTTTCTTCGCCTGGTCGAACAGCCACTTCATCGCTTCCTTGAACGAGCCGATTTCCTGGCGGTCGCTGCCGCGCACGGCGTAGGCGCCCTCGCCGATCAGGCCAGCGAGCGTGCGGGCCAGATCCGCGATGCGCTGGTACTCGGCGGATTCGAAGAACTCCCGCGGCAGATACTTCTGGCTCGCGGTGCCGTGCTCGGTCCGGTGCACGATGACCCGGGCCGCCTGGCCGCCGGCCGCCGAGCGCAGCTCCACCCGGTAGGTGCGGGTGCCGTCGCCCAAGGCGTTGAGCCGCTGGTTGAGGTCCTGCGCCCAGCCGCGCAGCCACTCGACGCGATCGAAGTTCGCCGGCGTGACTTCCGGCATGTAGATCAACTGCTCGAGCAGGCGCTCGTCGTAGCGCCGCGACCAGCGCTTGATGATCGCCTGCACCTCCATGTATTTGCGCGCCAGGAGCTCGAGTCCCGATCCGGACAACGGCGGTGACTGCGCGTTGACGTGTAGCCCGGCGCTCTCCAGCGCGGTGTTGAGCAGCAGCTGGTTGAGCTCCCCGTCGTCCTTGACGTAGGACTCCTGCTTGCCGCGCTTGATCTTGTAGAGCGGCGGCTGCGCGATGTAGATGTGGCCGCGCTCGATGAGCTCGGGCATCTGGCGGTAGAAGAACGTGAGCAACAGCGTGCGTATGTGGCTGCCGTCGACGTCGGCATCTGTATTGTGGGCGCACACGCCGCCCATGCCGGCGATGAAGTTTTCATCGCCCTCGACTGAGAAGTCGTACACGTTCCCGTTGCTCGCTGCGACTTCCTCAATGCCCGCGATGGGCAGAGCCATGAGGTCGCCGTCGATCGCCTCGTAACGACGGGCGTGCCCTTCGGTCTCAAGATATGCCTCCATCCCCGTCGCTCCCGCATGATCCTTCCAGGCCGGCCGCAAGCGTCGCAGGTCTGCCTTCGCGGCTACCGCGATACTCCAGTAGCGATGCTTGGTTGCACAGGGCTGCCCGCGAACTTCGCGAACGACGCCATCGGGCTGGTGTTCGCTCATCGACGCCACAATACCCAGAGAGCTCAGGCAATACAGGATCCCGCTCGCGATATCGTACGACGAGGTAGTGAGGACAACTCGCTGACGCGATACCGTGCCGTCCCCAAGGAGGTAGCCACGTAGAAATGCGAGCCGCTGGGACTCGGAGACGTTAAACACCAGATCCGGGATCCGCTTAGTCAGTGAGTCCGCAGTCGCGAAGCCGAATATGTGTTGCCACGCGAGCGCTGCGACGCGATTGACCAGCTTGAGTTCGTCGCAGCGTCCTGACGACGAGTAGGAAATCGGAATGCGCCCGAATATCGAACCCAGTTTCCCCGCCATCTCGCTGGCGAAGGCTCGGTTGCCCGCGCCAATCGAGAGGCGGATCCCGTTACGGTCCGAGCAGGAACCCTCGGCGAGGTAAAATCCGAGCAGCGTCATCAGCGCATCGTCCACCGCGATGAATCGCGGGATGCCATGGCTCGCGTGGTGCTCTGGAGTCAGCGCCAGGTCCTCACGCCCGGCAAACCAGTCGAGATCTTCAGGCTCGAGATCAGCCAAGCGAACGTACTCGCGCACCAGGTTCCTCCCGGAGGCGCGATATCGTTCGTCCCAGATCCTGTGCAGGCGGCTCGGTCCGACCGTGGCGCGGCTCAACACCCGCTCGCAGTTCGCCCCGATCGCGTTGAGGTAAGTCTGGAAATGAGCCAGCGTGGGCCGCGAGAGTCCTCGTTCCCACGCGTAGAATGTGACGGGTTGACGTATGCCAATGGATGCGCATAGTTCGCGGTTGGTAATTCCACTGACGCGGCGGAGTTCGGACAATTCCTGGCGCACCTCCGGCGGAATGTCCACACGCGGTGCGGTGAGCTCCGCCTGGCTGGCGCGTTCCCTGAGTATCGTGGCCTTGAACCATTCCGCGACCGCCGGACCGCGCACCCACACTTGCCGGGCTGCCTCAGGAACTGCATGCAGGGCTCGCAGGACGTCAATTCTGTTCGGCGCCGTTGTAGGAAAACGCACCCGCAGTGGCGCCACGAGCTTGTCATCGACTTTCAGCTGGTCGCCGCGCTTGAGTTTGATGTCGCCGTTCTCGTGCACAAAAACACTGTGGCTGGAGGTCACCCGGACTGAACGTCCGTAGGCGGTTCGCACGCGGAACAGCTTCTCCTCCAAAGGGTGGCGAATGACGCTCTTGATGGGGCGAAAGCGCACGCGATGGTCCTCCAGGCCGAAGCACAACACCTCGCCCAGCGCCACTCCGCTCAGTCTGTCGGCGCCACCGCTCGGCGCCGCCGTGGCCAGCGCCTGATCGATGAAGGCGCCGATACGAACCATGCGTACACACGCGTTGGCGCGTACAAACACGTGTTCGTCGCCGTCGACACTCATGAGGCAGATGCGGTGATAGCGCAGCTTCTCGATGTCGAAGTCATCGCGTCCGATGCCGCACCCCAAGGCCGTGATCAGCGTGCCGACTTCCGCCGACGACAGCATCTTGTCGAAGCGCGCTCTTTCAACATTGAGGATCTTGCCCTTGAGCGGCAGGATCGCCTGGGTGCGCCGATCGCGGCCCTGCTTGGCCGAGCCGCCCGCGGAATCGCCCTCGACGATGAAGATCTCCGACAGCGCCGGGTCTTTCTCCTGGCAGTCGGCGAGCTTGCCGGGCAGCCCCGCGACGTCCAGGGCGCCCTTGCGCCGCGTCATCTCGCGCGCCTTGCGCGCCGCCTCGCGCGCGCGCGCGGCCTCGACCATCTTGGCGACGATGGCGCGCGCCTCCTGCGGGTGTTCGAGCAGGAATTCCTGCAGTTTCGTGCCGACCGCGGTCTCGACCACGCCCTTCACTTCCGAGGAAACCAACTTGTCCTTGGTCTGGGACGAGAACTTCGGATCCGGCAGCTTCAGCGACAGGATCGCGGTGAGTCCCTCGCGCGCGTCATCGCCGCTCATCGGGATCTTGTCTTTTTTCCCGGATAACTCCTTCTCGACATAGTCGTTGAGCGTGCGCGTGAGCGCGCTGCGAAAGCCCGCGAGATGCGTGCCGCCGTCCTTCTGCGGAATGTTGTTGGTGTAGCAGAACATGCTCTCCTGGTAGGAGTCGTTCCACTGCAGCGCCACCTCGACCGACGTCGCGCCATCCTGGGTACGGAACCAGAACACCGACTCGTGGATCGGCGTGCGGGTGCGGTTCAGATACTTCACGAAGGCCTGCAGGCCGCCGGCGTGCGCGAACACGTCGGTCTTGTTCTCGCGCTCGTCGACCAGCTCGATGCGCACGCCGGAGTTCAGGAACGACAGCTCGCGCAGGCGCTTGGCGAGAATCTCGTAGTTGAACTGGATGTTGGTGAAGATCTTCGAGCTCGGCTTGAAGCGGATGACGGTGCCGCGATCGTGCGTCTCGCCGACTACTGCGAGGGGTGCCACTGGGTGCCCCAGGTGATATTCCTGGCGGTGGAGCTTCCCCTCGCGCGAGATCGTGAGCTGCAGATAGTCCGACAGGGCGTTCACCACCGAGACACCGACGCCGTGCAGCCCGCCGGCGACCTTGTAGGAGGTGTCATCGAACTTCCCGCCTGAATGCAGCACGGTCATGATGACTTCGGCCGCGGACCGTCCCTCCTCGGGGTGGATATCCACAGGGATCCCGCGTCCGTTGTCGGACACGGTGACGGATTCATCGGCGTGAATGGTGACGACAATGCGGTCGCAATGCCCGGCCAGGGACTCGTCGATGGAGTTATCGACGACCTCGAAAACCATGTGGTGCAAGCCGGTGCCGTCGTCGGTGTCCCCGATGTACATTCCGGGGCGCTTACGCACCGCATCCAGACCCTTTAAGACTTTGATTTTACTGGAATCGTAGACGTCGTCGAGGGGCATGCAGTGACTCGATTTTGTGACACGGCATTATACCGGCAGCACCCTCCCGTGATCCATTCGGAAGGCGCGCTCCGGTGAGCCGAACAGACGCGATTCGGCGTGCAAAGACGTCACAACGAGCTGACATCTCAACTGCACAACCTGGCCGATGAATCGCTGCAGATGATCCCCGTCGAGCTCGGCCGCCGGGTCGTCCAGCAACAGCGTCGGTGTGGTGTCGGTGGTCTCCTGCAGCAGGCGCAGCTGCGCGAGAGTCATGGCCACAGCGACGAGTTTTTGCTGCCCGCGCGAGAGCACTTCGCGCGCGGGCCTTCCGTGCAGGCGGACCGCCACGTCGGCGCGATGCGGTCCTGAGTGAGTGAGGCCACGCCCCTCGTCGCGCGCGCGGGCGGCTGCTAGAGACTCCGCAAGGGAGTGCTCCTGGCTCCAGCCGCGCAGGTAGTGAAGCTCCACCGGAAGTCCGGCCAACGCCCCCACGGCCTCGCGCCAGTAGGACGCGAGCTGACCCATGAACCGCTGTCGGGATTCCGAGATGATATCGCCCAGTCGGGACAGCTCCGGGTCCCAGACCTGGGCGTGACGGGGATCGGACTTCAGCGCCGCGTTGCGCTGCTTGAGCGCGCGCGTGTAACGAATCCACGTATCGACGAACAGAGGTTCCACGTGGAACACGGCCCAGTCCATCCAGCGGCGCCGGCGATAGCCTCCTTCCTCAACGAGCTTATGCACACCCGGCTCGATGACCTGGACCGGAAATGCCTGCGAGAGCTGCGCAAGTGAGTCGGCCGGTCGACCCGCAATCCTGGCCGTGACGCCGTCCCGGGCCGCTTCGAAGCCAACCGTATGGCTCCGGTCCGGCGGCGTCTCGATCCGCCCAATGACTTGCAGGCGATCCTGTCCGCGACGAATCAGCGGTTCATTGCTCCGTATACGGAACGATCGACCTCGTCCGAGCAGAAACATGGCCTCGAGCAGGGATGTCTTCCCGGAGCCGTTTCCACCCCATACGAGCGTCAGTCCCGGCGCCACGTCGAGCTGTGCGTGCTCGATGCAGCGCAGATTCGTCACGGTGAGGTGGGCCAGGCTCATGGCCCTCTAGCCGTGTCGTCGCGCGCACACGTGGGCTGCCGCGCGCCGGCTCGGTCGTTGCCTCTTGAATCGGCCGTCGACGTGGGGCGGACCGCTCCCTGGCGTGGACGTGCCAGCACCGCGCCGGCGGATCTGCTGTCCGGCTTCGAGGTCGCATGGCGCCCCGGCGCGTGGTTGGACCTAGGGCGTTGCGCCTCTAGGGTCGTGTCGCTCCCTCGCGCGCCTGCCCATGTCGTCCATGTTCCACGTGGAACGATCCTGCCGGCGTCTGCCTGAGACACGGCGCGCGTGCCTGGCTCACTCGTTGCGGCGGCTCGGAGGGTCAAGCCGGTTGACCTCCGCGCTCCAGTGGAAGCCACGGTGCCCCTCCGGACTGCCTGTGCCTGCACCCGGTGCGCAGCGGGCGCCGTGACCGTCCCTGCTTCCACAGCCATTGCAGCGGCGCCTTCCGCGAACTCTCCTCGCCCGCGCATAGCAGTACCCAGGCAGCCCGTGCCTGCAACTGATGTCCTGGCCCCGTATCCCCCGAGTGCTCTCGAATAACTGGATGGGCGCGGCCTGGGATTCGCCGGGCGAGCAATTGGGCGCGGTGGGAATTGCGTCCATTGATAGTGCCGGGGTCGTGCCGGTGGTCCTCTGCAACACGCTCAGGTGCGCGAGCCATAACCACGGTCACGAGCTCCTGCCACGCGCACGAGCGCACCCTGAGCGCGACGGGGACCGGTGCCGCGCTGGGTTGCCTGAACGCCCGCGTGTAGCGAACCCAGGTGTCCAAGAGCAGAGGTTCACGTGAAACACGGCCCGGCCCAACCGGCGGCGGCGCTGATAGCCTCCTTCCTCAAGCAACCTGTGCACTCCCGGCTCGATGCCCTGTCCCCGGGGATGCCTGAGAGAGCTGCGCGAGCGAGCCAGCTGGCGGGCCGGCGGTGGGCGGGTCGTATCGGTTGGCTGCGCCATGCTCGCCAGTCAGTTGCCGGTGTGACCTCACCGCGTGGCTCGGTCTTCGGTCGGTTCCAGGATCCGCAGGCCGAGCAGAGCCCCCTGCGAACTCACCTTTGGTTCCACGCGGAACCCTCGTTGCTTCTTTACTTCGCGGAGACCGCATCGGGCACGTACGTTAAAGCGGTCGCGCTCCACCGGCCGTCTCCCTCCGCGCGCCCAGTTGGCGCGTCTTCGCGCGCCGATCCCCTACAGCCGCATCGGCATTACGACGTAGCGCGTGTGCGTAGTTCCTGGCGCGTGAATCAGGCAGCTGCTGTTGGAGTCGGTGAGCCCGATCTCCACCTTGTCACTCTCGATCGCCCCGAGTGCATCGAGGAGGTAGTTGACGTTGAAGCCGATCTCGACTTCCTCGCCCTTGTAGGACACCTCGACCTGGTCCTCGGCTTCTTCCTGCTCCGGGTTGTGGGCCTGGATGGTCAGCAGGTCCGGTCGGGCAGTGAGCCGGATTCCCCGATACTTTTCGTTCGAGAGGATGGCCGTGCGCTGCAGGGCGAGCTTCAGGGTCTCGCGATCGGCCTCCACGGTGCGGGGAGGACTCGCCGGGATGACCCGTGCATACTCCGGGAAACGGCCATCGATCAGCTTTGAAGTGAAGCGAATGTCTCCGATCTGGGCGCGAACGTGATTTGTTCCGACCGCTAGCTCAATGATCCCCTCCGTGCCGAGAATACGCTGCAGCTCCAGCACCCCTTTGCGCGGGACGATGACCTGGTGGATCGTCCTGGCATTGCCGGCAAGCTCCATTTCGCACAACGCGAGGCGGTGCCCGTCCGTGGCGACCGCGCGCAGCGCCTTGCCGTCGGTTTCCAGCAGCAGGCCGTTCAGGTAGTAGCGCACGTCCTGCTGCGCCATGGAGAAATGCGTCTTGTCGATCAGCCGCCGGAACTCGCCCTGAGCCACACTGAGCGTGTGCTGTGCATTAATCTCATCCACCAGCGGAAATTCCGCCGCTGGGAGGCTGGAGAGCGTGAAACGGCTGCGGCCTGCGCGCAGCGACACGCGCTCACCTTCAGTGCTCAACGTGACGCCGGTTTTCTCCGGAAGAGAGCGGAAAATATCCACTAGCTTGCGCCCCGGCACCGTGATGTCGCCGGGCTGCTGCACGCTCACATTGCTGGTCGCGACGAGTTCCACCTCCAGATCCGTTCCCGTCACGCTCAGGCGGTTGTCGCGCGCGGCCAGCAATACGTTTGCGAGCACCGGCATCGTCTGCCGGCGCTCGACGACGCCGATGACGCTTTGCAAAGGGGCGAGGATGTCTTCGCGCGTGGCGGTCAGTTTCATGGGAGTCTCGACTCTCTATAGAAAATCTTGTTTGGCCGGAGAATCTCTTATTGTTAAGACTATAGAGCCTGTGAATCCCGGGCATAAGAATTCTTTCCATGCCCGCTCAAGCCCTTGCAGATTATTTCTTGCGCGCTAACTCCGGGAGAGCCTGCTGAACAACTGTATGCGGCCTGTGTATAACTTTATCCCCAAATCCATCCACAGCAAATTCACAGCCCGCGACCCTCAAACAGCGAGGGCTCTCAACAGGTTTGAATAGTCTTCCTTCATGCGCTGCTCACTGTCGCGCAGCCCGCGGATGCGCTTGCAGGCGTGCAGCACGGTGGTGTGATCGCGCCCGCCGAAGGCATCGCCGATCTCCGGCAGGCTGTGGCTGGTGAGTTCCTTGGAGAGCGCCATCGCTACCTGCCGCGGGCGCGCCACCGAGCGGCTGCGGCGCTTGGACAGCAGGTCCGCCATGCGCACCTTGTAGTAGTCCGCCACGGTCTTCTGGATGTTCTCGACGGTGACCAGCTTCGCCTGCAGCGACAGCAGGTCCTTGAGCGCTTCCTTGGTGAATTCCAGCGTGATCGCCCGTCCGGTGAAGCGCGAGTTGGCGATTACGCGCCGCAGCGCGCCCTCCAGCTCGCGCACGTTCGAGCGGATGCGCTTGGCGATGAAAAAGGCCACCTCCTCGGGCAGCGTGACGCCGACCGCCTGCGCCTTGGTCATGAGGATCGCCACGCACGTCTCGAGCTCCGGCGGCTCGATCGCCACCGTGAGCCCCCAGCCGAAGCGCGATTTCAGCCGCTCCTCGAGCCCTTCCACCTCCTTGGGATAGCGGTCGCAGGTGAGGATTACCTGGTGCTGGCCTTCCAGCAGCTCGTTGAAGGTATGAAAGAACTCCTCCTGCGAGCGCTCCTTGCCGGCGAAGAACTGGATGTCGTCGATGAGCAGCGCGTCGAGCGAGCGATAGGCGGTCTTGAAC
>JBOIAH010000462.1:0-3921 GCA_050739055.1 Steroidobacteraceae bacterium
GGTGTAGAAGGCGAGCGCGAGCGGCACCAGGAACAGCGCCGCGAGCGCGCCGATGGTGCGCAGGTTGCGCGCCCTGAGGCTCACGCCGCCACCCGGCGCGTACTCAGCAGCGCCCAGATGATGAGCGCCAGCCCGGCGAACGACCACCACTGGATCGCGTACGAGAGGTAGCGCAGCGGGGGAAGGCCGGGCGGCTGCCACTCGCGCAGGTAGCCGAAGGGCTCACCCGCATCGAGCAGCACGATCCGCTCGGCGAGCGGGCGGCCGAGCGCCCTACGCAGCTGTGCCGCGCTCGGGAAGCTCGTCACTTTGGGCCAGGGATCTGCGCGCTGCGGGGGCGCGCGTCCCAGTGCGAGTCCCGCGCTCGGCAGATCCGCCACGCGCCCGCTCAGGGTCACGGTGCCCGGGCTCGCGAAGCCCACGTCCGGCAGCCGCGCGCGCGAGCCGCTGAAGGGCACCCAGCCGCGGTCGACGAGCAGCGTGCGTCCCGCGCCGCGCTCGAGCGGAATGAGTACCTCGTACCCCGGGCGTCCGCGCGAGCTGCGGTTGTCGAGCAGGAACTGGTGGCCGGGGTCGAGCACGCCGCTGACGCTCACGCGCTGGAACAGCGCCACTTGCGCGAGCGTGCGCTCCCCGAGCGGCTGCACCGCCTCGGTGCCGCGGGCGAAGCGCTGCCACGCGTCCTCGGCGTGCACCCACTTGTGCCACTGCCACAAGCCGAGCCGCACGAACGCCGCGCACGCGAGCAGCGTCACGAGCGTGCCGAGCCCCGACGGGGCGAACACCCGCCGCCCGAGCTTCAGCGCGAGCGGCATGCGAGCCACCGGAGGCTTAGGTCCGCGCTACACTCCCCGCTCACATGGCGCGCATCATCTGGCTGCTGATTCTGGCGACGCTCGCGGCGATCGTCTGGAGCCTGGGCGCGGGACTGTTTCATCTGTCGCGCGGCGGGGCCGAGCACTCGCGCAAGATGGCGCGCGCGCTGACGATCCGCATCACGCTCTCGCTGCTGCTGTTTGCGTTGCTGATGCTCGCCTGGTACCTGGGGCTCATCTCGCCTCACGGCGTGCAGAGCGCTCCTCCGCAGTGACGGCGCAGGGCGCCAACGCCGCGTCTTAGGGCCACCCCACGAAATCGCGCGTGCCACGACGGGTGAGTATGCGGCCTGCAATCAAGACGCGCGATTTCCTGGGGCCCCGGCGCGCGCCCGACAACCAAGCTGATGTCCGAAAAATCGCCGCAGGCGATTTTTCCATTACAACCAGTACACGAAGATGAAGAGGCCGAGCCACACCACGTCGACGAAGTGCCAGTACCAGGAGACCGCCTCGAAGGCGAAGTGCCGCGTGGGCGTGAAGTGCCCGCGCAGCACCCGCAGCCAGATCACCGTCAGCATGATCGCGCCGATGGTCACGTGCAGACCGTGGAAGCCGGTCAGCATGAAGAAGGTCGAGCCGTAGATGCCGGTCGAGAGCTTCAGGCCCATTTCCCGGTAGGCCTCGGAATACTCGTGGGCCTGGAAGCCGACGAAGCTGAAGCCGAGGATGAAGGTGAGCGCCAGGAACACCGCCAGCTTGCCGCGCTGGCCCGAGCGCAGCGCATGGTGTGCGATGGTCACCGTGAGGCCGCTCGTCAGCAGGATCAGGGTATTGAGCGCCGGGATGCCGTACGGGCTCATGACGCTGAAGGACGAGTCGGCGTGCCCGCCGACGTGCCCCGGGCCGTTGGTGGGCCACAGCGCCTCGAAGTGCGGCCACAGGACGTAGTTGGTGAACACCTTTACCCCGTGCCCGCCGAGCCACGGCACCGACAGCACCCGCGCGTAGAACAGCGCCCCGAAGAAGGCGGCGAAGAACATGACCTCGGAGAAGATGAACCACATCATGCCCATGCGGAACGAGCGGTCGACCTGCAGGTTGTAGACTCCCTGCTGGTTCTCCCCGATCACGGTGTGGAACCAGAGGAAGAACAGGCAGGCGAGCAGCAGCGCGCCGGGGATGAGGGTCCAGAGGCCCGCCCAGTCGTTGAGATAGCTGACCGCACCGGCCATCACGGTGAACAGCGTGACGGAGCCGAGGATCGGCCACGGGCTGGGATGCGGCACGTAGTAGTGGCTGGTGTCGGGAGCGTGGGCCTGGGCGTCGGTCATGTCGTGGGCTTTCTTTCCTGGAGGTGCGGATTGCGCGCTAGCGGCGCGTTACGCGCGAGGATTCGTCGTAGAACGTGTAGGCGAGCGTGATGATGTCGATGTGCGACGGCAGCGACGGATCGACGATGAAGCGCACCGGCATGTCGCGCCCCTCGTTGATCTTGAAGTGCTGCGGGGAGAAGCAGAAGCACTCGGTCTTGTGGAAGTAGGCGGCCACCTCGGACGGGGAGATGTTGGGCACCGCCTGCGCCACCGTGTCGCGCCCGGTGAGGTTCCTGGCGTAGAACTGCGCCGTGTAGAGCTCGCCCGGGTGCACCTCGATGCTGCGCACCTCGGGGCGGAATTGCCAGCTGCCCGCGCTCGCGACGTCGGCGAGGAACTCCACCGTCACGCTGCGCTTCAGATCCGGGTGCTCGATCGCCTTGACCTTCTGCAGGAGCTTCTGCTGGTCACCGTACCCGGTGACCGAGCACAGCACGTTGTAGAGCGGCACGAGCGCGAATCCGAAGCCGAAGCTGCCGATCGCGATGGCGAGCAGCTTCACCATGAGGCTGCGGTTGGCGCGCCGCTGGTCGCTCATTTCCAGCCCCGCACCAGCATCATGGCGATGAAGCCGAAGTAGAAGGCGGCCGCGATCAGCCCGCAGATGAGCGCGGTGCGCCGCACGCGGCGGCGGCGGCGCTCGGCCTCAGCGGGCGGCGCGGCTGCGCCGCCGGCGGCTTGGGCCGGAAGCGGCATCAGTGCGCCGCCCCCTTGGCGATGAGCGCATCGGACGGCGGCGTCGTCCAGGAGTGGTAGGGCGGCGGCGAGGAAAGCTCCCACTCGAGCCCGTGCGCACCTTCCCAGGCCCGGTTACCGACGCGCTCGCCGCCGCGCACGCACTTCCAGATGAGGTACAGGAACAGGAACTGCGACAGCCCGAAGCCGAAGCCGCCGATCGAGGACACCCGGTTCCAGTCGGTGAACTGCACCGCGTAGTCGGGGATGCGGCGCGGCATCCCGGCGAGGCCGAGGAAGTGCTGCGGGAAGAACAGCACGTTCATGAAGATCGCCGACAGCCAGAAATGCCAGGTGCCGAGCTTCAGGTCGTACAGGTGCCCGGTCCACTTCGGCAGCCAGTAATAGATGGCCGCCATGATGCTGAACAACGCACCGGAGACGAGCACGTAGTGAAAGTGCGCCACCACGAAGTAGGTGTCCTGGTACTGGTAGTCGGCCGGCACCATGGCGAGCATGAGGCCGGAGAAGCCCCCGATGCTGAACAGGAACACGAACGCGAGGGCGAACAGCATCGGCGGCTCGAACGACAGCGAGCCTTTCCACATGGTGGCGACCCAGTTGAACACCTTCACGCCCGTCGGCACCGCGATCAGCATGGTCGAGAGCATGAAGAACAGCTGCGCCGCGAGCGGCATGCCCACCGTGAACATGTGGTGCGCCCAGACGATGAAGCCCAGAAAGCCGATGGAGACCATGGCGTAGGCCATGGCCAGATAGCCGAACACCGGCTTCTTGGAGAAGGTCGAGATGATGTGGCTGACCATGCCGAAGCCCGGAAGGATGAGGATGTAGACCTCCGGATGGCCGAAGAACCAGAACAGGTGCTGATAGAGGATCGGATCGCCGCCGCCCGCCGGATTGAAGAACGAGGTGCCGAAATGCCGGTCCGTGAGCAGCATGGTGATCGCACCGGCGAGAACCGGCAGCGAGAGCAGGAGCAGAAACACCGTCACCAGGATCGACCACACGAAGAGCGGCATCTTGTGCAGCGT
>JBOIAH010000463.1:0-6066 GCA_050739055.1 Steroidobacteraceae bacterium
ACCGAGGAGAGCCTGCGCATCAACGGCGGCGCCTTCGAGCGCCATGGCATCCGGGTGGTGCGTGAATTCGCCGAGGTTCCCGAGGTCACCGCCGACAAGCATAAGGTGCTGCAAATCCTGGTCAACCTGCTGCGTAACGCCAAGGACGCCTGCCACGGCGTGGGGGACCGCGAAAAGCGCGTCACGATCCGCCTCGGGAAATGCAGCCTCGGAGTGCGGGTCGCGATCTGCGACAACGGTGCGGGCATCACGAGTGAGAACATGAGCTGCCTCTTTATCCACGGATTTACCACCAAAAAGAACGGACACGGCTTCGGACTGCACAGCGGTTCGCTGGCCGCCAAGGAGATGGGCGGCGTGCTGCGCGCCGAGAGCCCCGGGCCCGGACTCGGCGCGACCTTTCTGCTGGAACTCCCACTTAAACCTCCCGAGAGCTCCCATGATTAGCAACACGTTGCACGTCAGGCGCCGGATCCTCATCTGCGACGACAACCGTGCGATTCACGAGGATTTCATCAAGATCCTGTGCGGTGAAGCCGCCGGTCACCCGGAGCTGCTCGAGGCGGAGCGGCTGCTGCTCGGCGAGCCGACCGCGACGGTCACCCGACCCCTCTTCGAGATCGACACGGCTCTGCAGGGCGAAGAGGGCGTGGCGCGCGTCAGGCAGGCGATTGCCGAGGATCGGCCGTACGCGATGGCCTTCATCGATATGCGCATGCCGCCGGGCTGGGACGGGCTCGAGACGATTCAGCGGCTGTGGGAAGTCGACCCGCATGTGCAGGTGGTGATCTGCTCGGCTCATTCGGACTACGACTGGGCCGAGGTGGTCGCGCGACTCGACCACTCCGATAAGCTGCTGGTGATCAAGAAGCCGTTCGAGCCGATCGAGGTGCTGCAGAGTGCCAACGCGCTCACCCGTAAGTGGGACAATGAGCGCACCCTGCGCCGCCAGGTCGAGCACCTCGAGCTGGTGGTCGAGTCCCGCACTCAGGGGCTGGAAGCTGCCAACAAGCAGCTACGGCACCTCGCCAGTCACGATTCGCTCACCGGATTGCCCAACCGCGTGCTGCTCGATGACCGCCTCGCCCAGGCGGTGGCGCATGCCGATCGCGACGGTCATTCGTTCGCGGTCGCGATGTTCGACCTCGACCGCTTCAAGGTGGTCAACGACTCGTTCGGCCACCGGGCCGGAGATCGGCTGATCAAGGAGGTGGCCCATCGCCTCGCGGGCATCGCCCGCAGCACCGACACCGTAGCGCGCCTCGGGGGCGACGAGTTCCTGTTCATCATGGATCGGCTGGCCAAGCGCGACGACGCGGTGCAGATCGCGCGGCGCGCCGTCGAGGCGCTGCATGAGCCGATTCGCCTCGGCGAGGTCGACATCCACGCGTCGGCGAGCATCGGCATCGCGATCTTTCCCCTGGATGGCAAGAGCGTCGACACGCTGATGGCCAACGCCGACGCAGCCATGTACTGCGCCAAGCAGCGGGGGCGGAACAACATTCAATGCTACGCGTCGGGAATGAATTCCATCACGCAGGACAAGGTGAAGCTGGAGAGCGACCTGCACGCGGCACTGGAACTCAAGCAGTTCGAGCTGCACTACCAGCCGAAGATCGAGACCGCCACGGGCAAGATCCACGGTGCCGAGGCGCTGGTGCGCTGGCGCCATCCCGAGCGCGGTCTGGTGCCGCCCGGGGAGTTTATTCCGCTCGCCGAAGCCTGCGGGCTGATCGACCTGATCGGGGCGTGGGTGGTGCGCGAGGCCTGCCAGCAGGCCCGCGCCTGGCAGCTCGAGGGGCTGCCGCATCTGCGCGTTGCGGTGAACCTGTCTGCGCTGCAGTTCCGGAACGGCAACCTGCTGCATATGATTGCCGGCGCCTTGCGGGACGCGGAGCTCGAGCCGCGCTTCCTCGAGGTGGAGATCACCGAGAGCGCGCTGATGAGCGATCCCGAGGAGTCGGTGAATATCCTGGAGGCGCTGAGTCGCATGGGAGTCGTCGTCTCGGTCGACGACTTCGGCACCGGATACTCGAGCATGAGCTACCTGCGCCGCTTCCCCATCGACAAGCTGAAGATCGATCGGGCATTCATCAGCGAGCTGATCTCGCGGGGCGACGATGCCTCGATCGTGCGGGGCATCGTGTCGCTCGCGCACAGCTTGCGTCTCAAGGTGGTGGCCGAGGGGGTCGAGACTGCCGAACAGCTCGAGCTGCTGCGCACGCTCGGCTGTGACCAGTATCAGGGCTTCTGCTTCAGCCCGGCGGTGCCTGCCCCGCAGTTCGCCGCGCTGCTGGTCGAATCGCGGCGCAGCACGACCGGTGCCGTTGAATCCGCAGCCGATCGGACCCACAGCAAACTCGCGGTCTACCGGCCGCGCTCCTGAAGCATCGCCACGGATGCAGCAACAGGGCTGCAGTTCACTGAGAGGTAGGGGTCAATGCGAACGACAGGATATCTGCGCGTGACTCGCGCCCGCGTCTGGCTCGGCGTGCTGCTCGCGGTGGCTCTCGGCCATCCGCTGGCCACGTACGCCGCAACCGGCGACAGCCCGCGCATCTCTGAGCTCGAACAGAAGCTCGATCAGAGCCTGAAGATGATCCGCGAGCTGTCGGCGAAGGTCAAAGATCTCGAAGCGCGCGAAGCCCAGCGTGCCGCCGCTCCGACCGCGGCGGCTCCCGCCGCGCCAGCCGCTGCCGCAACGACTCCTCCCGCCGCAACGACTCCTGCCGCCGCGCCACCCGCAGCGGGTTCCGCCGCCCCCACCCCACCGTCCAGCGGCCCGGCAGCGCCCGTCGACACCGCCTCACGCCTGACGGCACTCGAGCAGACGGTGAGCCAGATGGCGGCCAATGCCTTTCAGCGCGCAGAGGATAACGGCATGGCGATGCACGGCTTCGCGGACGTGGGCGTCGGCACGCACAACGCCGAGTTTCCGCAGTATCAGGGCGCGGATGTCGGCGAGCTGGATTTCTTCCTCACTCCGCGGCTCGGCAACCGCACGCGGGCGCTCTTTGAGCTCAACTTCGAGGTCGGCGCCGATGGCGCCGTCGCCGTCGACCTCGAGCGCGCGCAGATCGGCTACCAGTTCTCCGATTCGGCCACGCTGTGGCTCGGGCGTTTCCACACGCCCTACGGGTTCTACAACACCGCCTTCCACCACGGCCAGTGGATCGCGATTTCCCTAAGGCGCCCGCGCTTCATCGAATTCGAGGATCACGGCGGCATCATGCCGGCACATACGGTCGGGATGTGGCTCACCGGCTCGCAGCGCCTCGGCGAGCAGAAACTCACCTACGACGCCTACATCGGCAACAGCCAGCGCATCTTCAACGGCATCCTCGACATGAACAACGCAGGCGTGACCCGCGGCAGTACCATCTTCGGCGGCAACCTCGGGCTGCTCCTGAGCGGAGCGCTCGATGGACTCAAGGTCGGCGTGGACGCCTTCCAGACCCGCATCGAGGACCAGGACCAGTTGCCTCCCTACTTCACGAAGGTCAGGAGCTACGGCACCTATGCCGTGTACGACACGGACCGGTGGGAGCACATCGCGGAGCTGCACTTCTTCGACAACACCGACCTCACCGGTAACACCGGCACGCACCACAGCGATGCCGGCTTCATCCAGCTCGGCTACCGCGCCGGCCGCTACACCCCCTATACCCGTTACGAGCGCGGCTCCTTTCAGCAGTCCGACCCCTACTTCGCCGCGCAGCTCAACGGCAACTCCTATGATCGCGAGGCGCTCGGCCTGCGCTTCGACATCGATCTGGCGTCCGCCCTCAAGATCGAGCTCGCCCAAACCCGTTTCACGGACCGGTATGTAAGAAGCGACGGCGAAGCGCTCATCCAGTACGCCATCCGCTTCTGATCGCACCCCAGGCGGTACCCCGGATGTTGCGACGCTCAGGCAAACTCTTTCTGGCCGCGCTGCTTCTCGCGGGCTGCGCCACGGTGCGTGCCGCCGACCTGTACGTCATCTGCAACGACCAGGTGCCGCTGGCGGCGGCGGACGTGCGCGATATGTTCCTCGGCGAGAAGCAGTTCGCCGGATCGGTGAAGCTCGTGCCGATCGACAACCAGGCGGCACAGAGCCTGTTTCTGCAGCGGGTGCTGAAGATGAGCGCCGAGAAGTACTCGGTGACCTGGATCAAGAAGTCGTTCCGCGACGGCATCAATCCGCCCCTGGTCGCCGGCAGCGACGCCGAGGCGCTCGCCTCCGTCAGACGCACGCCCGGCGCCTGCAGCTACGTCACCACTCCCCCGACGACCAACGTGGCTATGGTCGCCAAGCTGTAGACTCGAGAGAGTCGGGCGATCCGCACGCCGTAATCGTCGAAATGCACGATCCGTAAGTCGTGGATCACGTGCTCGTCCATCGTCCAGAATCCGAAGCCGAGCTGCCGCGCGACCCGCTCGATGTCCGCGCGGCGTGCCAACCAGGAAATGCCACTTGCCGCGCGTGAGATGCCGTGCACGTAACTGCTGATCGATCTCCGCGTACTGCACGTCCGGGTCGGCGCGCAGGCGCGCCAGTGTGGCGGCCAGCCCGCGCACGCGCACGGCCGGGGAGACGGGCGCGGCCGCAGCGCGAGCTTCGCGAGCGCGGGGAATCGCCGGGACGTTTCCCGATAATATAGCGCGATGACCGCCGACCGGACGGGAATCCCGGCGCCCCGCGACCGCTGGTACGTGCTGGCGGTGCTCACCGTGGTGTATGCGCTGAACATCGCGGACCGCTTCTCGATCTCGACGCTGATCGAACCGATCCGCGAGGAGCTGCACCTCTCGGACAGCGGCATCGCGTTCCTCACCGGGGTGGCGCTCGCCTTGTTCTACGTGACGGTCGGCATCCCGCTTGCCGCGCTCGCCGACCGGGTGAACCGCCGCAACATTCTCGCCGTGGCGCTCGCGATCTGGTCGGGCATGACCGCGCTGTGCGGCGTTGCGCAGAACTACTCGCAGCTGCTGCTGGCGCGCTTCGCGGTCGGCATCGGGGAGGCCGGGGGAACGCCTCCCTCGACGTCGATGCTCGCCGACAAGTTTCCGCCGCAGCGGCGGCCGATGGCGCTGACGATCTTCGCGCTCGGCGCGTGTCTCGGGGCGTGGCTGGGCTCCTCCGTTGCGGGGGAGGCGGCCGAGCGCGGCGGCTGGCGTCTGGCGTTCCTGGTGCTGGGGATTCCCGGCGTGGCCGTGGCGCTCATCGTGTGGCTGACGGTGCGCGAGCCGCGCCGCGGCCAGCTCGATGCGACCGCGACGACACCCCAGCCGGACTCGCAGCCCGTGAGGTCGCCCTGCCTCGTCCGGTCGCTCGCGCCGCTACTCGCCCTCGTGAGCCAGTTGTCCGTGACGCTGCGCTTCATGGCAACCCAGCGCTCGGCCATTCATCTGATTGCGGGCGGGTCGGTGGCGACGTTCTGGAGCTGGGGCCTGATGTGGTGGACACCCACCTTCCTGCAGCGCTCGCATCACCTGACGGTGGGTGAGGCCGGAAGGCTTCTGGGCCCGATGCACCTGATCGCCGGCACGGCCGGCACGCTGCTTGCGGGCCTGCTGATGAGCCGGCGCGCGGCGCGCGATCCGCGCTACGTCGCGCGGCTGCTGGGCTGGGCCACGGCGCTCACCACCCTCCCGTCGATATTGCTGTACTGGGTGCACTCCGGGCAGGCGGCGACGGTGCTGCTGTGGATCTTCGTGCCGGCGGTGTACTTCTATATCGGCCCGATACTGGGCCTGCTGCAGAACGTGATGCCGGCGAACATGCGCGCCACCGCCTGCGCCATCCTGTTGTTCATCGCCAACGTCGCGAACCTGGTCCTCGCGCCGCAGATCATCGGCGTACTCAGCGACTGGTTCGCGGGCTCCTTCGGCGCGGGCCCCGAGTCGCTGCGCTGGGCGTTGTTGCTGCTGGCGCCCACGGGCTGGTGGGCGGCGTGGCACCTGTGGAGGAGCGGCGCCACCATCCGTGAGGACGGGGCGCGCGCGACGTGAGAGAGGGCTGATCAGGGGCGGTTCGCGGGATACAACCCCCGCACCTGCCCGAACAGCCGCGTGAGCCCGAAC
>JBOIAH010000464.1:0-3709 GCA_050739055.1 Steroidobacteraceae bacterium
CTACCGGCTCGGCAAGGAGCAGATCCTCGCGCTGCGCCGGCGCGCACAGGCCGAGCTCGGCGCGCGCTTCTCGGCCAAGCGCTTCCACCTGGAGTTCATGAAGCAGGGGACGATTCCCGCCGGTTACTTCGGCGAGGAGCTGTTGCGCACGCTGCGCGCGCGCTGAACTGAAACCGCGGCGGCGCTCGTCGCGGCAGCGGCCGCGCGGGGGGCGCGGGTTCAACCCCCTTACGGCTTCAGGCGGCCTGGGGCTGGCAGAAGAACAAGTGCGCCGGCAGTACGTTCAGCGGCTCAAACCTGCGCCCCACGTAGCCGAACACGCGCTGCAGATCCTGCAGCACCCGCGTGGAGAACTGGTACACGAGGAACGCGCCGCCGGGCGCGAGCACGTCGCAGGTCTTGCGCAGGATGCGCTCACGCAGCGGCGCGCGGATGGTGCTGAAGGGAATGCCGGAGATGATGTAGTCGGCGCGGCTGCGGCCGAAGCGCCGCAGGATTTCATCCACCGACACCGCCGACCCCTCCACCACGCGCAACCGCTCGTCGCTGAACGAGGCGCGCAGGTAGCTCACGAAGTCGGGATTCATCTCGATGGCGATCAGCATGGCATCCGGACGCATGCGCCGCAGCACCTCGGCGGTGATGCCGCCGACCCCGGGGCCGTACTCCACGATCACGCGCGCGCGCGCCCAATCGACCGGGTGCAGCAGCTGTTTGATGAGGAAGCGCGAGCTTGGGACTATCGAGCCGAGCATGCGCGGATGGCGAAAGAAGTTGCGCGTAAAGAGCAGAACGTCGCCGTTCCGCGTCCGGCGTGCGGTCGGATGGTTGTTGGCCACATTCACTCTATAGCAATTATTCGCGGCGGTTACCACTCGCGGCTCGCATCGCACACACCTCACCCCTGAGGCGCTGGGGTCCACGGAAGGTATGTCGGGGCCTCACGCGTAGTGTTACCGGTGTGAGGCGACTACAATCCTGCCGACCCGATACCGGCAACTGTAACCCCGAAGACGAGCCGACAGGCACCTCATTATGACCCCACGGTCGCGCTTGCACGTTCCCTCCCCGCCGGCCCGGCCCGGCCAGGAGCCTGATTTCAGCTACGTGCAGATCTCCCCGGCAGGCGCGGTGATCCGCCCGGACGTGACCGCGGACGCGCGCGACATCGAAAGTCTTGCGCTGCAGATGGTGCGCGTGCTGGACGATGAGCACCGCGCGGTTGGTCCGTGGAATCCGCACCTGGAGGCCCAGGAGCTGCAGGTGGGCCTGCGGCACATGCTGCTGACGCGGCTGTTCGACGACCGGATGCAGAAGATCCAGCGCCAGGGCCGCATCTCCTTCTACATCAAGTCCACCGGCGAAGAGGCGGTCGCCGTCGCGCCGGGCATGGCGTTGCGGCCCACCGACATGCTGTTTCCTTCTTATCGCCAACAGGGCCTGCATGTGGTGCGCGGGCGCAACTTAGTGGAGCTCATGTGCCAGTGCCTGTCGAACACCCACGACATGTGCAAGGGCCGGCAGATGCCCATCATGTATCACTGGGCCAGCGGCAATATCTTCACGATCTCGGGCAATCTCGCCACGCAGTTCCCGCAGGCGGTGGGGTGGGCGATGGCGGCGGCCATCAAGGGCGAAGACCGGATCGCGGCGAGTTGGATCGGCGAGGGCTCGAGCGCGGAAGCCGACTTCCACTACGCCATGACCTTCGCCGCCGTGTACCAGGCACCGGTGATCCTCAACCTGGTCAATAACCAGTGGGCGATTTCCACTTTCCAGGGCTTCGCCGGCGGGGAGCACCAGACGTTCGCCCAACGCGGGCCCGGTTACGGAATCCCCGGGATCCGCGTGGACGGCAACGACTTTCTCGCCGTGTACGCCGTCACTGAATGGGCGGCGCAACGCGCGCGCCAGAGCGGCGGCGCGACGCTCATCGAGCACGTGACTTACCGGGCGGCGGCGCACTCGACCAGCGACGACCCCGCCCGCTACCGGCCCAAGGAGGAGTGGCGGGCGTGGCCGCTGGGGGACCCGGTCGCGCGCCTGAAGCGGCACCTGATCGCCATCGGCGAGTGGTCCGAGGAGCGTCATGCGCGGCTCGAGAAGGAGCTCGAGGCGCACGTCACGGCCTGCTGGAAGGAGGCCGAGACCTACGGCACGCTCACCCACGGGCCGACGCTCGATCCGCTGACGATGTTCGAGGATGTACTCAAGGAGATGCCGCCGAATCTGGCGCAGCAGCAGCGCGAGCTGCGAGCGCTGCGCGAGGCGCAGGGCGAGTCCCGCGCCGCCGCGCCCGCGCCGTCGGTGGCGAAAGAGGGCTGATCCGTGGCACGCATGAACATGGTCCAGGCGCTGAACTCGGCGATGGACGTGATGCTGGAGCGCGATCCGCGCGTGGTGGTTCTCGGCGAGGACGTCGGCTTCTTCGGCGGTGTGTTTCGCGCCACCGACGGGCTGCAGCGCAAGCACGGCGAGCATCGGGTGCTCGATACGCCGATCGCCGAAGGCGGGATCATCGCCGCCGCCATCGGCATGGGAGTGAACGGCTTGAAGCCGGTGGCGGAAATCCAGTTCGCCGATTACATCTATCCGGGCTACGACCAGGTGGTGAGCGAGCTCGCGCGGCTGCGCTACCGCTCGGCGGGAGACTTCTTTGCGCCGGTCACCATCCGCACCCCGTGCGGGGGCGGCATCCGCGGCGGGCAGACCCACTCGCAGAGCCCGGAGGCGATCTTTGCGCATGTTTGCGGCATCAAGGTCGTGATGCCGTCGAATCCCTATGACGCCAAGGGCCTGCTGATCAGCTCGATCGAGGGCGAGGATCCGGTGGTGTTCTTCGAGCCCAAGCGCCTCTACAACGGGCCGTTCGACGGCGATCCGCACAAACCGGCGGTGCCCTGGAGTGCGCACCCGCGCGGCGAGGTTCCCGAAGGCCATTACAGCGTGCCGCTCGGTCGCGCCGCGGTGGTGCGCGAGGGCCGGGATGTCAGCGTGCTCGCCTACGGCACGATGGTGCACGTCGCCGACGCCGCGGTGCGCGCCGCGGGCGTCGACGCGGAGATCGTCGACGTGCGCACCATGGCGCCGCTCGACGTCGACACGCTGTGCACCTCGGTCTGCAAGACCGGCCGCTGCGTAGTGGTGCACGAAGCGACGCGCTTCGGGGGCTATGGCGCGGAACTCGTGGCCATTGTCCAGGAGCACTGCTTCTGGAATCTCGAGGCGCCCGTGCAACGGGTCACCGGCTGGGACACTCCTTATCCACATGCGTTCGAGTGGGACTACTTTCCCGGACAGGCGCGGATCGCGGCGGCCCTCAGGCAAGTCATGGAGGCGGGATGAGCAGGTACGTCTTCAAGCTGCCCGACCTGGGTGAGGGCACGGTCGAGGCGGAAATCGTCAGCTGGCGGGTCAAGCCCGGCGATACCGTGGCCGAGGATGACGTGGTCGTCGAAGTGATGACCGAAAAAGCGGCAGTGGAAGTGCCGGCGCCGGTGAGTGGGCGCGTCGTGTCCACCACCGGGGCGCCCGGCGACACGGTGCCGGTGGGTGCGGAGCTGATCGTGCTGGAGACGGAGCCCGGCGCGGCTGCAGCGCCGGCGGTGCACGCGCAGGCGCCGCCGCGGCAGGCCAGTGTGGCGCCGGGCGGTGCGGGCAATGGAGCGGGCGCCGCGAACGCGCCGGCAGCCGCGGCGCGTGGCGGGCG
>JBOIAH010000465.1:0-2494 GCA_050739055.1 Steroidobacteraceae bacterium
CGATCGACATGTTGCACACCGTCATGCGCTCGTCCATGTCGAGGCCGCGCACCGTCGCGCCGCGATACTCGATCACGTGACCGGTGCCGCCCGCGACGCCGAGCTTGCCGATGATGCTGAGGATGAGGTCCTTGGCCTCAACCCCGCGCGCGAGGTCGCCGGTGACCTCGACCGCCAGGGTGCGCGGCTTGCGCTGCAGCAGGCACTGCGTGGCGAGCACGTGGGCGACCTCGGTGGTGCCGATGCCGAAGGCGAGCGCGCCGAACGCGCCATGGGTGCTGGTGTGGCTGTCGCCGCACACGATGGTCTTGCCCGGCTGCGTGAGCCCGAGCTCCGGGCCGATGACGTGCACGATGCCGCGCTCCCCGCTCGTGAGCCCGAGCAGCTCCACCGCGAAGTGCACGCAGTTGCTCTCCAGCTCGCGAATCTGCCGCGCCGCGGACTCGATCGCGATCGGCGCGCCGCCGAATACCTGGGCGGTGCGCGTCGGTATCGAATGATCCACGGTGGCGAGCGTCAGCTCGGGGCGCCGCACCGGCAGTGCGCGCTCGCGCAGCACGGCGAAGGCCTGGGGCGAGGTGACCTCGTGGATCAGGTGCAGGTCGACGTACAGTACGGCGGGCGTCGCGGCCGTTTCGGGCGCGACCTCGTGGCGCTGCCAGACCTTTTCAAACAGCGTGCGCGCCGGCGTCATCCAGGCTCTGCCGTGTCGCTCAGCCGCCGCCGGCCGCAACGCGTCGCGCCGCCATGTCCACGTGGTCGAGCCAGCCCCACTTGTCGGGGGTCTTGCCCGAGAACAGGCCGAAGAACGCGTTCTGCAGCATCTCGGTCACCGGCCCGCGCTTGCCGGTGCCGATGCTCAGGCGGTCGACCGAGCGGATGGGGACGATCTCCACGGCGGTGCCGGTGAAGAAGGCCTCGTCCGCGAGGTACAGCAGCTCGCGCGGAATGGCGCACTCGCGCACCTCGATGCCCCGCTCGCGTGCCAGGCGCATGACCGTATCGCGCGTGAGTCCCCCGAGCACCGAGTGGGCGAGCGCCGGTGTGAGCAGCACACCGTCCTTCACCAGGAACAGGTTCTCCCCCGAGCCCTCGCTCAGCGTGCCGTCGGAGGCGAGGCCGATGCCTTCCGCGAACCCGAGGCGGCGCGCCTCCGCACCGATCAGCTGGCTCGAGAGGTAGTTGCCGCCCGCCTTGGCGAGCGCCGGCAGCGTGTTGGGCGCGACGCGCTGCCAGGAGGCGATGCAGGCATCGACGCCGCCGTCGCCGGCGTCATGGCCGAGGTACTTGTCCCATTCCCACGCCGCCACCGCCACTTCCGTCGGCGGGTCGGTCTTCGGCGTCACGCCGATCTCGCCGTAGCCGCGGAACACCAGCGGGCGGAGGTACGCGCCGCGCTTGAGCGAGTTGGCTGAGATCACCTGGCGGCAGGCGTCGTTCAGCTGCTCGGTGGAGAACGGGATGTTGATGCGGTAGATCTTCGCCGAATCAAACAGGCGCCGGGTGTGATCGCGCAGCCGGAAGATGGCGACCCCGCGCGCGGTTTCATAGGCGCGCACGCCCTCGAATACCGAGGAGCCGTAGTGCAGGGCATGCGACAGCACGTGCACCGTGGCCTTCTCCCACGGCACGAGCTTGCCGTTGAACCAGATGAACTGCGTGGCCGGAATGGGCATGGGGACTCCTTGGGGCGTGCTTTCACACCGGGGCCGGCATCGCCGGCGCGCTGCCGGTGCGCGCCCGCGTTCCAGCCTGTGCCAGCTCGATGCGATTGATCACTTCGAGGAAGGCGCGGGTGCCCGATTCGACAATATTGGTGCTCACGCTGGCGCCCCGGTAGGTGCGCCGATTGTACTCCACGTAGACGCGCGCCTCGCCCTGCGCGTCCTCGCCTTCGGAGACCGCCTGCACCTCGAACTTGCGCAGCGTGACGCTGACGCCGGTCGCGGCCTCGATCGCCTTGAACGCGGCATCCACCGGCCCGTCGCCGCTCGCGCGGCTCTCGACGCTGCGGCCGTCGGCGTGCGTGAGGCGCACCAGCGCCTGCGCGGGGTGATTGCTGCGCGCCTCGGTGGCGAGCTCGAGGAGCGTCCACGGTCCGCTGGCGGAGCCTTCCGCGCGCAGCACGAGCGCCTCGATGTCCCCGTCAAACAGCTCCTTCTTGCGGTCGGCGAGCGCCTTGAAGTCCTCGAACAGGCGGTTGAATTCAGCCGCGCCGAGCTCGAACCCCAGCGCCTGGACGCGCTCGCGCAAGGCGTGGCGGCCGCTGTGCTTGCCGAGCACCAGGTGGCTGCGCGACAGGCCGACGTCCTCGGGCCGCAGGATCTCGTAGGTCGAGTGGTGCTTGAGCATGCCGTGCTGATGGATCCCCGCCTCGTGCGCGAAGGCGTTCTCGCCCACCACCGCCTTGTTGCGCGGGATCGGCATGCCGGTGATGCTGGAAACGAGCCGCGAGGTGGGATACAGGCGGTTGGTGTGGATGCCGGTGCTGACG
>JBOIAH010000466.1:0-8222 GCA_050739055.1 Steroidobacteraceae bacterium
GCGGCACGCTGTTCCTCGACGAAATCACCGAGATGCCGATCGAGCTGCAGGTGAAACTGCTGCGCGTGCTGCAGGAGAACGTCATCCGGCCGGTGGGCAGCACCGACGCCATTGCCGTCAACGTGCGGGTGATCTCCGCGACGCACCACGAGCTGCAGCAGCTGATGGCGGGCGGTCAGTTCCGCGAGGATCTCTACTACCGCCTGAACGTGGTGCACATCGAGATGCCCTCGCTCAACCGGCGCCGCGAGGACATACCGCTCTTGGTCGCGCACTTCCTCGCGCAGATCGCCAAGGAGAGCGGGGTGCGCAAGATCTACGCGCCCGAAGCGGTCGAGCTGCTCGCCACCGCGGACTGGCCGGGCAACATCCGCCAGCTGCACAACGTCGTGCGCCAGAACGTGGCGCTGTCGCAGACGCCGATCATTCCCGTGGAGCTCGTGCAGCAGTCCCTCGGCGGCTCGCCCGGGCGCCTGCCCTCCTTCGATGAGGCGCGCGATGAGTTCACCCGCAGCTACCTGTCGCAGATCCTGCAGATCACCGGCGGCAACGTCAGCCAGGCGGCACGCCTCGCGCGGCGCAATCGCACCGACTTCTACAAGCTGCTGGCGCGGCACCAGCTGACGCCCGAGGAATTCAAGCAGCGTCCCTGAGATCCCCGGGACGCGCCCGCCGCGGCTGACCGCGGCGCTGCTGCGCTATTTCTCGCCCGCCTCGCCGGGAATCGGCTTGGGCACGATCGGTTCGGCCGGCGCGATCGGTTCGGCCGGCGTTGCCGAATGCCGGCCGAACTGCGCCGCATCGAGGTGATGCCTTTCGAGCAGGTCGTACAGAGTCGGACGCGTCACGCCGAGCAGCTCCGACGCGCGCGACAGATTGCCCTTCGCCACCGCCAGCGCCTGGCGGACCGCCTGGGCTTCAGCCCGCTGACGGGCGACACGCAGGTTGAGGTATTCGGGATCGTCGCCGGGATCCTGCAGGCCCAGGTCATTCGCCGTGACCACGGCCCCCTCGGCCATGATGACCGCCCCTTTTATGCGGTTCTCGAGCTCACGCACGTTGCCCGGCCAGCGATGCGCCTGAATGGCGCGGATGGCGTCGGGCGCCAATCCGCGGGTCGGCCTGCCGAAGCGCTCCCCCATCTGCTGCAGCAGGAACTGCGCGAGCAGCAGGCTGTCCCCCTGGCGCTCGCGCAACGGCGGCACGCGGATCGTCACCTCGCTGATTCGGTAGTACAGATCGTCGCGGAATGCGCCGCTACCGATCAGCGCATCGAGATTGCGATTCGTGGCGCACACGATCCGCAGGTCGAGCGGAATCGGGCTCCGTCCCCCGATGCGCTCCACCGTGCGCTCCTGCAGGACCCGCAGCAGCTTTGCCTGCAGCGAAGCCGGCATCTCGGCTATCTCGTCCAGGAACACCGTGCCGCTGTTGGCCGACTCGAGCTTGCCTGGCGTGCGCTTCGCCGCGCCCGTGAAGGCACCCTTCTCGTAGCCGAACAGCTCGCTCTCGAGCAGCGTGTCCGGAATCGCCGCGCAGTTGATCGCGACGAACGGCTTGTGCGAACGGTCCGACAGACGGTGCAGTGAGCGCGCGAACAGCTCCTTGCCGGTACCACTGTCACCGAGCAGCAGCACGGTGGCGTTGGTCGGCGCCACTTTTTCTATGACGCGGCACAGACTGCGCATCGAGTCGCTGACGCCGATGATGCCTTCGAGCGCCATCGCGCCGGTCTGCTCCCGCAGGCGCCAGTTCTCCTCCTCGAGCTCGCGGATGCGGAAGGCCCGACGCACGACGATGGACAGCACGCTCGCATCGAGGGGTTTGTGGTAGAAGTCCGCGGCTCCCAGCCCGACCGCCGCCACGGCGAGCTCGCGCGCGTCGCGCTCCGTCATGGCGATGATCTTGGTATCCGGCGCGAGATTGAGAACCTGGCGCAGCAGCTCCAGGCTCTGGGCGGCGACCGCGGGCTCGCGGGCGGCGCCCAGATCGAACAGCACCACGTCGGGCTCGATGCGGCGCACGAGCACGAGCACCTGCTCGGAGGTCTCGCTGACCGTCACGTCGAGATCGGAGAAGATCGCCTCGAGCTCCCGGCGCAGCGCGCGGTCGTCTTCGAGGATCAGGAGCTTGCGCCGGTGTGGTTCAGCGGCCATCAGCGCGCCCCCTTGCCCATGAAGACCACTTCCGCGGTCTGTACCAGGATCGCGAAATCGAACAACAGGGTGTTGTTCTTGATGTAATACAAGTCGTACTGCAGCTTCTCGAGCGCGTCCTGCTCGGACGAGCCATACCGATAGCACAGTTGCGCCCAACCGGTGATGCCCGGCTTCACGCAATGGCGCTGCACGTAGTAGGGAATCTTCTCCGCGAGATTCGCCACGAACTCCGGGCGCTCCGGGCGCGGGCCGACGAAGCTCATGTGCCCGCGCACAACGTTGAGAATCTGCGGCAGCTCGTCGATCCTGAGCTGGCGGATCACGGCGCCGACGCGCGTGATGCGCGGGTCCCGCTGCCGCGCCCACTGCGCCTGGCCGTCGCGCTCCGCATCGGTGCGCATGCTGCGAAACTTGAGCACGTTGAAGATCCGCCCGCCGAGTCCGACCCGCGCCTGTCGATACAGTATCGGCGCGCGCCACCCGTCCTCGAGCTTGATTGCGAGCGCCGACAGCAGCATCACCGGCAACGAGACGGCGAGCACCAGCAGGCTCGCGACCAGATCCAGGGCGCGCGAGGACAGGCGCCGCAGCGGGTCGCGCCGGAAACCCTCGCCGAAGATCATCCAGCTTGGGTTCAACACGTCGATGCGAACGCGTCCGGTCTCGCGCTCGAGGAAGGTCAGCAGCTCGGTCATGTCGACGCCGGCGAGGCGGCACTGCAGCAGTTCGAACAGGGGGAACCCCTGGCGACGGTCATCCATGGCCACGACGACTTCCCCGACCTCGAGGTGCTCGCAGAGGCTCACCAATCCTCCGGCGGCGTCCACAATCCGGTCAGCGGGAACCGCGCGCTCTTCCCCGGGAGCCGGGACGAAACCCACGAGGACGAAGCCGCGGCGGTCGGAGCGGCGGCGCAGGTTGGCTATGGCGGCTGCCGAGGCGCCCGCTCCGTAGACGAGCACGCGTCTCTTGAAAACGTCCTCGTCAACCACCCGGGAGAAAATGAGGCGCGAGGCGCTCGTACCGCACAGGGCGCCGATCGCAGCGAGGAACACCACGCCCCGCCCGAGCCACAGAGCCGGCACGAGGTAGAGGATCGTACCGGTGATGCAGAAACCGGTGAGCAGCGCGACGGCTACCCGCAGCAGAATCCCGCTGAGCTGCGCCCGCTGCCGGGCACTGTAAAGCCCGAAGGCGAGCAGGCAGGTGACCATGACCAGGCTGAACAGCAGGGCTCGCGGCCACAGCGCCCCGTGGAAACCCTCGAGGCTCCCGAGGGAGCTGAAGTCCCCGTGAAAGCGCGCGACGACGGCCACGTAGACCGCCGCGAAGAAGACCGCCCCCTCGGTGAGCGCGAGCACGCCAATCGACGGGTGGATGTGGTGTCCGAGCACGCGGACGCGCATGGTCTTCCCCGAACCCTGCTGCAGTGCAGCGATCCTGCGGGCCTCGTGAATGAAGGCCTTACGACCGCCATCTTCGAGAGCACGGTGAAACTTTACAGCAGCAGTGTAAAGGGAACCAAGGGCGGGGCCGTGAGAATGATCACAATTGCCGGTTAATGTCCCTTGAAGGTCGCCATCTGCATCAGCCACTGTCCGGAGGACAGCGGCGCAGTGGCGGTGTATGCGCCTGTGGCGCTGACGATCCGGTCTTCGACGATATCCGCATCCGGCGTCGTGATCATTCGCGTCGTGAAACCGGCACCGGCACCCGTCGTACCGGTCTGCACGAGATTCGCCCCGATGATGAGCTCGTTGGCAACCGTCGTGGTCGCCGCGCCACTCGAGCTCGACGCGCTGTTGCCCACCGCCGAGGCCGTCACATCCAACGGACTGGTGGTGATGATCCCGCTGTACTCGAGAATCCGGATGTCCGGATACACTGCCCCGGCGCTGAAAGTCACGGTGACGGTGTTACCGCCGGCGGGCGCCCCGACGATGCTCGTGGCGTAGTAAATGGCCTGCGTGGCGGCTCCGCTCTGCACCGTGGGGCCGACCGCAAGCGCATAGACGTTGCCGGCACTATCCGACACCGACGTGACCGCCTGGGTCGAGTCGTTCCAGCCTACGACCACGACGTTCAGGTCCCCGGCGCTCTGGCTGGCGGTGAACGTGACGCCGACGCTGCTCTGCGGTGTCTGCGGCGTCGCGTAGCTGCTCTGAACGAAGGCGATCGGTGCCGGGGGCGCAGCGCTCGTCGTCGCGCTGGCGGTTGCGGAGTACGGCCCGAGATTGCCCGCAGCATCCGTCGCCCGAACCCGGTAACTGTAGGTCGTGGCGGCCGCAAGTCCGCCGTCGTTGTACGCTGTGCCTGCTGCGGTGCCTACCTGCGCGAAGCTGCCGCAGCCGGCGCCCTTACAGCGCTCGATCAGGTACTGGCTGATCGTGCCTCCGGTCTCGGTGGCCGCGCTCCAGGAGAGGTTGATCTGCGCATTGCTCGCCGCCGTGACAGCGAGGCCGGCCGGCGCCGTGAGCACCGGGGCCGCGGTGCTCACCGATGCGACGCTGGAATACGGACCGGTGTTGTTGACCGCGTCTTTCGCACGGACCCGGTAGCTGTAGGAGGTCGAGCCCGTCAGTCCCGCATCGTTGAACGCCGTGCCGGCCGAGGTCCCGATCTGCGCGAAGCTCGTGCAGCCGGCGCCCTGACAGCGCTCGATCAGATACTGGGCGATGGTTCCGCCGGTTTCCGTGGAGACGCCCCAGGTGAGATTGATCTGGGTGCTGCCCGCCGCCGTCGCCGTGAGGCCCGACGGTGCGGTCGGCACCACGGGCGCCAGCGTCGTGGCCGCAGCGGTGCCCGAGTACGGGCCGATGGTGTTGAGGGCGTCCTGCGCGCGGACCCGATAGGTATAGGTGGTGGACGCCGCCAGACCCGTATCGTTGAACGCCGTGCCTGCCGAAGTCCCGATCTGCGCAAAGCTCGTGCAGCCGGCGCCCTGACAGCGCTCGATCAGATACTGGGCGATGGTGCCGCCGGTCTCGGTCGACGCACTCCAGGAGAGGTTGATCTGCGCGCTGCTGACCGCCGTGACGGCGAGATTCCCCGGAGCAGTCGGTGCAGCGGTCTGGGTCCCACCAGCGCGGCGGAACGCGGCCATCTGCATGATCCATTGCCCGGACGTCGTGGCTGCGCTCGCCGTGTAACTGCCGGTCGTGGTGACGACGCGATCCTCGGCAATGTCACCGTCGGGCGCGGTGATCACCCGATTGGTGAATCCGGCGCCCGGACCCGTGGTGATCGACTGCACCAGGTTCGCGCCGATGATGAGGTCATTCGCCGAGCTGGTGGTCGCGGCGCCGCTCGAGCTCGATGTACCGCTGCCCATCGCAGCCGCGGTCACGTCCAGGGGGTTGGTCGCATCAAGCCCGCTGTACTCCAGGATGCGGATATCCGGGTAGGCGGCCGCGCCGTTGAAGCTCACCGTGACCGTGTTGGCGCCGGCGGCCGCACCGCTAATGTTCCTGGCGTAGTAGATTGCCTGCGTCGCGGTGCCGCTCTGCACCGTCGGACCCGCTGCGAGCGAGTATGCGTTGCCCGCGGTGTCCGTCACCGAGCTCACCGTCCGGGTCGAGTCATTCCAGCCCACCACAACGACGTTCAGGTCGCCCGAGAGCTGCAGGGCCGCGAATCCCACGCTAACCGCGGTCTGGGGCGCCTGCGGGGTCGCATAGCCGCTCTGCACGAAGGCGATGGTGGGAGCCGCGCCGATGGTATACGTGGCGCTTGCAATGGGGCTCACCCGAAAGCCGCTCAGCACGGCGATGGCATTGAACGTGGTCGTGCTGCCGAGCGCAATGGGACCGTTGTAGAGCGTCGCGGACGTGGTCGGGTTGCTTCCGTCGAGCGTGTAATAGATCTGGGCGGCGGTGTTGCTGTCGGAGATGGAGACCGACTGCGCGCCCGGGTAGCTCCCGGGAGCGGGACTGAATGTCGGCATCGGCAGGGCGGGTGGGTTGCTCGCCAGCAGGCCGTACACGTCCACCTCGCCCTGGGCGCCGACGAATGCCTTGCCGTTGAGTACCGTCGGGACGACGAACTTGACCGGTGCACCGCCCTGGTCGCGATTCCCGGCAGCCTGATTGCTGTTGTAGAGCTCGGTGCCCAGAGTGGTTGCATCGTAGGCGTGCAGGGTCGTGATGTTGTTGGTCGTGTCTCGCTCCACGGCCCACATGATCGCGGTGGCGGCACTGGGGCTGCTCGCCGTGATCACGGGCTCGGCGCCGCCGAACGGATAGGAGCTGGCCGAGCTCGAGGCGGACGTCGTCAACAGTCCGTTGCTCAGGTTGAACATCTTGCAGACGTCGTTGATGCCGCACCAGTAAAGGTGATTCGCCCAGAATGCGGCGTTGGAATAGTTATTCTCGACGTACGGCAGCGGCACGGCCGTGGTGGTGATGGGCAGGATCCCGATGGCGTTGGGGATTTCCTCGATGATCTGCGAATCCGGGTTCGAGTAGGAGCCGTTGAAGTGCCCCATGTTGTCCCGGTCGAGCAGGTAGATCGTGCCGTCCTTGCCGGCGCCGACCATCAGATGCGGATGCGCCGCCGTACCGGCCGAATCCGGCAGCAGCGTCGCGCCCGCGGACGCCACATCGAGATCTGCGGGATTCATCGCCGCCTGGTTGAATGGCGCGAAGTAGTCGACTACGGCGAGATTGGCGCTCGTCGAGAGCTTGACGTACGCGTCTCCGAACAGGCGTGCCGCGTCGAAGGAGCCGTTGCCCGTGGTGAGGTACAGGTTGCCGCTCGCATCGAGCGGCGGGGCCTCGCCGGAGGCCCAGATGCCCCCGCCCGCCGACCCGTCCGGCTCCGAGCAGAAGACGCCCACCTGGGCGAGCGTGCTCGCGTTGTAGCCGAGCAGCCAGCCCTGCCAGATGAAATTGTCGCCGCTCGATCCGAATGCGACGTACACCACACCGTTCGCCAGCACCAGACCGGGCCGCTGCTGCTGCCAGTTCGCGTTGAACGGGAGCGTTCCGCCGCCCGGCTTCGCCACGCTCGCCTGAATCACCACTGCCGGGAGTTTTTCCGCGCCGCTCGCGATGGCGAGCGCGTGGATGCGGAACACCGCCGAGCCGCTCTCCTTGGTCTTGGCCACGACGTACAGCGTGCCGCTGGTGGCGTCGATGACCGGAGTGGAGGTGATTCCGACCTCAGGAGTGATGTCCGTGGTGCCCGTGTCCGCGGACGGCTGGGTCGTGATGCCCGCGGCAGGATTGATGAAGCTGTGCTGCCACAGAGGCGCGCCGCTGTCCGCATCGAACGCGTAGACGCTGTCATGTTCGGTGGCTACGAAGACGACGTTGTGCGTGCCCTGCCCGGGGATGGTGAGACTGGACTTGTAGAGCGGTTGCCCGTAGACATAGCCATCCACGGGCAGGGTGAACACCTTGCCGAAGCTCGTGGAATTCACGTTGGCGAGGGTGAGGGTCGTCTCGGCGAGATTCGCCCCGGTACGAAAGTTGTCGCCGCGTTGGACCAGGAGATCCGTCTGCGCGTGGGCGATCTGGCCCGCGAATACGCACGCAGCCAGCAGCAGCGGCTTCCTCATTCTTCATCGCTCCCCGCGAACCTTGTTCCGAGCCTTAATGCAGCTATCGTTCCTTTTTATTTAACTCTAGTGATATCAAATAGTTATCTACGCGCAGAGCAGCGTTTCACCCCGCGATCGTAAAGTTCGTCGACATCGAAGTGTAAAGAATGCTGCCATGCAGCACGGCTCGGGCGCCAGCGGCCGCTGACCGGATCGGATAGGACTTCTACAAATGCAGATGGATGGCGCGGCCGTCGCGCACGGCGTCGAGCTGTCTCGGCATGCCGTCTGTCTCGAAGAGCTGCGCGAAACTCGCGGGCGAGTCTACCGGGGTGCCGTTCACCGCGACGATCACGTCACCGGGTCGCAGACCGAGCTTGCCCGCAACACTACTAGGCAGCACCTCGTCCACTGCCACGCCTCCCCCGGAGCCGGCGCTGAGCCCGCGACTGATCTTCTCAAGTTGATTCGCGCGCTGTTGCGCCGGTGCGGCGCCCTGCGCCGGGAGACCCGTGCCCGCGAAC
>JBOIAH010000467.1:0-3055 GCA_050739055.1 Steroidobacteraceae bacterium
ACTTCTGGCCGCAGCTCTCGGTCCTGACGGCTTTCTGGATCTACGTCGCGCTCTCGAACCTCATGTACGCCAACACCATGGGGGAGAGCCTGAGGGCGCTGAACGTCACGGACGTTTTCGCGCCCCCGGATGCACGCCTGCTGCAGCATCTGCTCCTCTATCCGCTTTTCATTCTGTGCGCCTGGACGTCCATGCGCCTCGGCTGGCGCCCGCTATGGCGCACACTGCCCGTGCAGTTATCGTGTGCGCTCGGATTCGCGGTGCTGGCCGCGCCGGCCCTGGTCATGGGCGAGATGATCATGGGGGAATGGCACGGCACCCGCGGCATCACTCATCCGGCAGCGCACGGCTGGCAGAGCTGGGCGGAGTTCTTTGCCGGACCGGCGGTTCCCACCTGGCTGGCGAGCGCCACGAGCTTCCTCGTGACCTACGGTTTCGGCCTCGCGCTGATCACCGGCTTTGGTTTCTACCAGCGGCTGCGTGACGCGCAGCTGCGCTCGGCGGCGCTCGAGCGCGCGCTCGCCGCGGCGCACCTCGCGGCGCTGCGCATGCAGCTCTCCCCGCACACGCTGTTCAACCTGCTGCACACCATACGCGGGCAGATCACCTGGGATCCGCCCGCCGCGCAGGCGATGGTGGTGCAGCTCGGGGACCTGCTGCGGCGGCTGCTCACGGCCGGGGAGCGGGAGTTCTCGCGCCTGTCGGACGAGCTGCAGTTCGTGGGTCTGTATCTGGGCTTGCAGCGGCGCAGGTTCGCGGACCGGCTGCAGGTCACGGTGCCGGAGCGCGAAGCCGCGCCACGCGCGTGGGTGCCGAGTCTCATCCTGCAGCCGCTGGTCGAGAATGCCGTGGTGCACGGTCTCGCGGGCCACGAAGGGGTGGTGAACGTCAAGGTCGAGGCGGATGCCGTCGGGGAGACGCTCGTGCTGCGGGTTAAGAACGACCTGGCGCCGTCGGGACGCAGCCCGGACGGTACGGGAATCGGCCTGGCGAACGTGCGCGAGCGCCTGGCGGTGCAGTTCGGCGAGCGGGCGAGCTTCAACGCCGGCCCCGGCGGCGAGTACCTGTGGGTTGCGGAGATTCACATGCCGCTGCTGCGCGACGGCCCGGAGAGCGAGGGGGGGCAATGATGGATGTGATCATCGTCGACGACGAGCCGGCCGCGCGCCGCGCGGTGCGCGAATGCTGCGAGCGCGAGGCGGATCTGAAGGTCATCGGCGAGTATGGCGACGGCCGCGCGGCGCTCGAGGCGATCCTGCGCCAGCCCCCGCACCTGCTGTTCCTCGACATCCAGATGGACTCGATGACCGGGATGGAGCTGGCGCGGGCGCTGGACCCGCGCTCGCTCCCGCTCATCGTGTTCGTCACTGCCTACGACACTTTTGCGCTCGAAGCGTTCGAAGTGAGCGCCGTGGACTACCTGTTGAAGCCCTTCGATGAAGCGCGCTTCAAGGCCACCGTGGCGCGCGTGCGCCGCCGCCACGGAGCGCAGGACGGCGCGGACCGCCGGGCGGCGCTCGATTTTCTGCTGGAGCAGCTCGAGCGCGGGGCGCAGGCCCGCGCCGCGGCGCAGCCACGGGTGCTCGCCGAGTCCGGCAGCCGCATGCACATGCTCGACGTGTCGCAAGTCGAAGTGGTCGAGGCGGACCGCAACTACGTGCGCCTCACCATCGGCCGCGAGACCTTTCACGCGCGCAGCACCCTGCAGCAGGCCGAGAAGTCGTTCGTGACGCAGCCGATGCTGCGCATCAGCCGCTCCTGTCTCGTCAACATGAGTCACGTGAAGGAAGTGAGCCGCACGCCGCGCGGGGACTTCATCCTGGTAGTGTGCGGCGGCACGACCGTGACCAGCAGCGAAGGCTTCCGCGATCCCGTCAGGCAATATCTCGAACGCCTGAAGCTCGCACCCTGTTGACACGCGCGCCGGCCGCAGACCCTCGGCGGCGCAAGGTGTCGGCGGCGCAAAGTCTCGCCGCGGCGCGCCGATTGGCGCTACAGTCCGCCACTGGCCAGCCACGCGAGTTCCTCACTTGGGCACCGCGACCCCTGCGCAGCGCGCCTCCCTCTGGGCGCTTGGCGTCCTGACCGGCATCAACCTGCTCAACTATCTCGATCGCTACGTCGTGTCGGCGATCGCTCCGGACCTCAAGAGCGCGATGTCGCTGTCGGACACGCAGCTCGGCTGGCTCATGCCGGTCTTCATGCTCGTGTACATGGTCACCGCCCCGGCATTTGGTTCCTGGGGCGATCGCGGCTCACGCACCCGTCCCATCGCGATCGGGGTGTTCGTGTGGAGCCTCGCGACGTTTCTGTCGGGGTTTGCGCGCAGCTACCCGCAGTTGCTCGCCGGGCGCGCGCTGGTAGGCATCGGGGAGGCGGCCTACGTGGCCATCGCGCCGGCGCTGCTCGCCGATTGCTTCCGGGCGCACAACCGCGGCCGCGTGTACTCGGTGCTCAACATGGCCATTCCGGTGGGGGCGGCGCTCGGCTACATCGTGGGGGGCCAGGTGAGCGTTCACTTTGGCTGGCGCGCGGCGTTCCTGGTGGCGGGGGTCCCCGGAATGCTGCTCGCGGCGTGGGTGCTGCGCCTGCCCGATCCGCCCCGCGGCTCGCAGGACGACCCCGGTCCCGCCAACCCCCGGGGAATGAGCCAGGCCTTGGGTCCGCTCGCGATGTACCTGAGCCTGCTGCGCCGCGGGCCCTACATGCTGATCGTGCTCGGCTATGCCGCCTATACCTTTGCGCTCGGGGGACTGGCCTTCTGGATGCCGGCCTTTCTCGAGCGCGTGCGCGACGTACCGAAGGCGACCGCCACCACGGGCTTTGGCGCGATCGTCATCGTGACCGGATTTCTCGGCACGTTCGCCGGTGGCTGGCTCGGGGACTATTTTCTGAAGTTCTCGCGCCAGGCGTACCTGTGGCTCTCCGGCGTCGCCACACTGCTCGCGGCGCCCTGCGCGCTGCTGGCGCTCACCGCAGCGGCGCCCGCGGTCTACTATCCGGCGATCGTCGCGGCGGAATTGCTGCTGTTCATGTCGACCGGCCCCATCAATGC
>JBOIAH010000468.1:0-8519 GCA_050739055.1 Steroidobacteraceae bacterium
CCCGCAGATCGTGTACGCGGGGCTGTGGCAGTCGCGGCTCGGCCCGTGGGAGGACAAGAACGAGTTTGAGGGCACGGGCGGCGGCCTGTTCAAGTCGATCGACGGCGGAACAACCTGGCGGCATCTCACGGCGGGCCTGCCCGCGGACCTGTCGCAGGTCAACATCGCGATCGCGCCGAGCGCGACGCAGCGCCTGTATGCCGCCGTGGGCACCAACGAGCCCGGCGACTATTCCTCCGCGGCGGGACTCGGGGTGTTTCGCTCCGATGACGCCGGCGAGACCTGGACACGGATCACCACCGATCCGCGGCCCGCGCTGCGCATCGGCGGCGGCGATCTGCCCGTCATACGCGTCGACCCGACCAACCCCGATGTCCTCTACACGACCGGCATCGTGACCATGAAGTCGAGCGATGGGGGGCGGACCTGGCGGCCGCTGCGCGGCGCGCCCGGCGGGGACGACTACCAGAACCTGTGGATCAGTCCCACCGACCCGCACATCATCGCGCTGGTCAGCGACCAGGGCGCGGTCGTGACCGTGAACGGTGGTGAGACCTGGAGCAGCTGGTTCAATCAGCCCACCGCGCAGCTCTACCACGTGAGCGCCACGCCCACTTTTCCGTACCGCGTGTGCGCCGGTCAACAGGAGAGCGGCTCGGTGTGCATCGCCACTCGTGGCAACGATGGCGAGATAACCGACCGCGACTGGCATCCGGTCGGTGCCATCGAGTACGGCTACGTCGCCCCGGATCCGCTCGATGCGGACGTGATCTACGGCGCCGGGCGCAATGAGGTCTCGAAGTTCCACTCCTCGACCGGCCAGGTGCAGAACGTGACGCCCGTTCCGGTGCGCGACACTTCCGTGCGCGTCGATCGCACCGAGCCGCTGCTCTTCTCTCCGCTCGACCCGCACGTGCTCTACTACGCGGCGAACCGTCTCTACAAGACGAGCGACGGCGGCATGACCTGGCAGGCGATCAGTCCGGACCTGGCGCGCGAGGCCGGCGCGGTTCCCGCGAGCGTCGGCGCGTTGCATCGGAAAGGTGCGGAGCAGCAGCGCGGAGTCATCTACGCACTCGGCGCATCCCCGAAGGATATCGACACGCTGTGGGCCGGCACGGATGACGGCCTCGTGTGGGTAACCCGCGACGGCGGCCAACACTGGTCGAACGTCACGCCAGCGGGGCTTACCCCGTGGAGCAAGGTCACGCAGATCGAGGCGTCGCATTTTGACGCCGCGAGCGCCTACGTGTCGGTGAGCCGCCTGCGCATCGACGATCTGCAGCCGTACGTTTTTCGCACCCGCGACGGCGGGAGAACCTGGCAGCCGATCGCCGCCGGCCTGCCGGCGGATGCGCCGGTGAATGCGGTGCGCGAGGATCCCGAGCGACGGGGGCTGCTGTTCGCGGCGACCGAGACCGGCGTGTGGATCTCGTTCGACGACGGCGAGCATTGGGACTCGCTGCAGCTGAACCTGCCGCACACCTCGATGCGGGATCTGTTGATCCACGACGACGACCTCATCGTCGCAACTCACGGGCGTTCGTTCTGGATACTCGACGACATCTCGCGGCTGCGGCAGCTCAGCGGCGCGCCCCTGAAGGATGCCGCGCTGTTCCGCCCGGCCGGCGCCTACCGCATGCATCGCAGCACCTGGTCGGATACCCCGCTGCCACCCGACGAGCCGCTCGCCGCCAATCCGCCCGCGGGCGCCATCATCGAGTACTTTCTGCCCCACGACATCAAGCGCCCGGTGACGCTCGAGATACTCGATGGCAACGGAGAGACCGTGCGCCGCTTTCGCAGCGACGACCCCCTGGAACCGAGCACGGAGCAGCTCGCGCGCGAACTCATCCCCGGATACTGGATCAAGCCGCCGCGCGCGCTGCCGGCCCAGGGCGGTATGCACCGCTGGGTGTGGGACCTGCGCTATGCCGCTCCCGTCAGCACCACCCATGGGTACCCGATCTCCGCCGTCCCCCATGCGACACCCGAGCAGCCGCTGGGGCCGCTCGCGTTGCCCGGCAACTACGTCGTGCGCCTGACGGTCGAGGGCCGCCGGCTCGAGAAGCCCTTCACGCTCAAGCCCGATCCGCGCGTGCGACTCTCCGCTGGAGCTCTCGCCGATCAGCTGCGCCTCGCAACTGAGCTCGCGGGGCTCCTCACCGAGAGCTCGCGCGCGCTCTCGGCCGCGCAATCCGAGCAGGCGCAGCTGAAGGCGCTCGCGCCGGTCGGCACCGCGGCGGGCGCGGTTCGCGCCTACCAGGCACGCCTGGCGGCTCTGTTGGAGTCCGAGGAGAAGGACCAGCCGAAGCCGGGCGGCGCGCCAGTGCCGCAGGCGGCACCGAAGACCCTGCTGCCCGACGTGCAGCAGCACGTCGACACTCTGTACACGGAAGTCACCCGCGGCGATGCCGCGCCCACCGCCGCCCAGCGCAGCGCCGCGATGAGCGCACAGCGCACGTTCGCCGGCCTGCTGGCGGACTGGCGGGGACTGCAGGGCGATCTCCCGGAGCTCAACCAGCAGCTGCGCTCCGCCGGTCTCGCCCCGATCCGTGCGGACCTCCCCCCGCCGCGCGACCTCAACGCGGCGGACGAGGATTAGGGCAACGCGCGGCGGGAGTGCTTGGTCGCATTGCCGCTGGTGCCACCCGCGTTGCCAAGGCATCATAGGCCCATCAGGGAGCCGGAGTTCTCGCATGCACCGGGTTGCAGCCGTTCTGATGCTGCTCGCAGCGTCCAATGCATTTGCCTACACCGCCGCTGAGCTGGCCGCGAAGAATGTCGCGGCCAAGGGCGGTAGCGATCGACTGAACGCCATCCACACCCTGCGCCTGTCCGGCAAGCTGCGGGTCAATGGGGACACGCTCGAGCTCGGCCTTGTCACGCTGGTCAAGCGCCCCGCGTCGATACGCAATGAGGCGGAGCTGCAGGGCCTGACCCTGATCCAGGCCTACGACGGCACGCAGGCCTGGCAGATCAGTCCGTTTCAGGGTCGCAAGGACCCGGAAAAGCTGTCGGCGGACGACGCCAAGGGACTCGGCGAGGACGCGGCAGACTTCACCGGTGCGCTGGTCGACTACCAGGCAAAAGGCTATACGCTCGACTACCTGGGCACCGAGGACGTCGACGGCACGCAGGCCTACAAGCTGCGGGTGACGCGGCCCAACGGCGACCTCACCTTCGTGTATCTCGATCCCGACTATTTTCTCGAGATCCGCACCGTCAACCGGCGCATCGAGCATGGCGTCCCCAAGGAGACGGTCACCGACTACGGCGACTACGAGAAGGTCGACGGCGTGTACCTGCCCTTCGCGCTGGAGTCGGGGCTCAAAGGCTCGAGCGACAAGCAGAAAGTGCAGTACGACAAGGCGCAGGCCAACGCGACGATCGACGAGGCCGTGTTCCGGTTTCCAGCGACGCACCCGGCCGCGGCTGCTGCAAAATAATCTCCGCGGGAGAAAGACCCATGCGACTGCAATTCGTGGCGCCGGCCAGTGCGCTCCTCATTCTTGGTGTCACTGCTGCCTGCCTCGCGCAGGCCGACCCGGTGGTCGTCGACTCGGGTGTCATCTCCGGCCTCGGCGCCCGCAACATCGGCTCGGCCGCCATGAGCGGCCGGATATCCGCGCTCGCAGGCTTCGACGACGCCTCCGGCAAGGTGACCCTGTTCGTGGGCGCGGCGAGCGGCGGGGTATGGAAGTCGACCGACGGGGGGACGATCTTCAAGCCGGTCTTCGACGAGCAGCCGGTGCAGTCGATCGGCGCCATCGCCCTCGACCCTTCCCATCCGCAGAACGTGTGGGTGGGTACCGGCGAGTCCTGGACCCGCAACAGCGTTTCCGTGGGTGACGGCATTTACAAGTCCACCGATGGCGGGGAGACCTGGACGCACGCGGGGCTCCCGGATTCGGAGCGCGTCGCGCGGATCCTGGTCGATCCGCGCGCGGCCGATACCGTGTACGCCTGCGTGCCGGGCAAGTTGTGGAGCGATTCCGCCGAGCGCGGTCTGTACAAGACGACCGACGGCGCAAAGAGCTGGCAGCTCGTGCTCAAGGGGTCGAATCTGTCGACCGGCTGCGCCAGCGTCGCGATGCAGCCGGGCAACCCCGACGCGCTGCTCGCCGGGCTGTGGGACTTTCGCCGCAAGGGCTGGACGTTCCGCTCCGGCGGCGACGGCCCCAAGGCCGCCTCCGGCAGCGGCCTGTATCGCAGCGCCGACGGCGGCCGGACCTGGACCGAGCTGACCGTGCAGTCCAGCAGGGGATTGCCGGCCAAGCCCTACGGCCGCATCGCCCTCGCCTTCGCGCCGAACGACCCCAAGACGGTCTACGCGTTCATCGAGTCGACCGACTCGGGGCTGTTCATCTCACACGACGGCGGCGGCACCTGGGAGCGGGGCGACAAGAGTACCTGGATGGTGTGGCGGCCCTTCTACTTCGCCAACCTGATCGTCGACCCGAAGAATGCCAAGCGGCTGTTCAAGACCGACGGGGCGCTGATCCTGAGCGAGGACGGCGGCAAGAGCTTTGCCACGATAGGCGGCTTCCAGGGCATGCACGGCGACGTGCACGACGTGTTCATCGATCCCGCCAACTCCCAGCACGTGTACGCGGGAGATGACGGCGGGCTGTGGATTTCCTACGACGGCGGCAACAAGTGGTGGAAGACCGACAACCTGCCGATTTCGCAGTTCTACCACGTCAGCCTCGACAACGCCGATCCCTACCATGTCTACGGCGGCCTGCAGGACAACAGCTCCTGGGTCGGTGACTCGGCATACCCGGGCGGAATCACCAGCTCCCGCTGGGAAAACATGTTCGGGGGCGACGGCTTCTGGATGTTCGCCGACCCCTCGGACGCGCATTACGTGTACGCCGAGGCCCAGGGGGGCACGATCGGGCGCGTCAATGTGAAGACTCACGAGACGCGCGACATCCAGCCCAGGCTCGGAGCCGAGGATCTGAAGCGCTACAAGAAGCTGCGCTTCAACTGGAACACGCCGATCGCGCTCTCGCCGCACGACCCGGCGACGCTCTACATCGGCGCCCAGTTCCTCTACCGCTCGCGCGATCATGGCCAGAGCTGGGAGCGGATCTCCCCGGATCTCACCCGCAACGATCCGCAGCAGCAGAAGCAGGAGCAGTCGGGCGGTGTCACGGTGGACAACTCGGTCGCCGAGATGCACACCACCATCTTCTCGATCAGCGAGTCCCCGCTCGCGAACGGAACGATCTGGGTCGGTACCGACGACGGCAATCTGCAGCTGACGCGCGATGACGGACGACATTGGGAGAACCTCATCGGCAACCTGCGCGGCGTGCCGCAGGGCTCATGGGTGAACTGGGTGCAGGCGAGCGCCTTTGCCGCCGGGACGGCCTACGTCGCGATCGACCGTCACACTTTCGGCGACCTGGCCCCCTATGTGTACGTGACCACGGATTTCGGCAAGACCTGGTCACCGCTCGCGAGCGCCCGGGATCCCAGGGGCGTGCGCGGCTATGCGCACGTGCTCAAGGAGGACACGGTCGATCCGCGGCTGCTGTTCCTCGGCACCGAGTTCGGTCTGTGGATCTCGGTGGACGCAGGTGCGCACTGGGCGCAATTCAAGGGCGGAGACATTCCGGCGGTCGCCGTGCGCGATGTCGCCGTGCAACCGCGCGACAACGATCTGGTGCTGGCCACGCATGGGCGCGGCATCTGGATCATCGACGACATCAGCCCGCTGCGTCACCTGACTCCGGAATTGCTGGCACAGGACGCAACCTTCGTGTCGGCGCGACCCGTGCAGCAACGGATCGAGGCGAACGGCGGCTGGCCGAACGGCGCCGCCGCCTTCGTGGGCGACGATCCGGCGGCCGGCGCCGTGATCACCTATTACCAGCGCACCCGTCATCTGTTCGGCAAGCTCGGGATCGAGGTGCTGGACGCGGGCGGCCACGTGCTGAGTGAGCTGCCGGCGAGCAGCCGCCGCGGCCTGAATCGCGTCCTGTGGACCATGCACCTCGCGGCGCCGCACGTTCCGCCCGCCGTGCAGCTCGCTTTTGCCGGGACGCAGGGTCCGCGTGTGCTCCCGGGCACGTACACCATCCGCATGCAGAACAACGGCAAGACCTACGATACGAAGATCGACCTGAGCCTGGATCGACGCGTCAAGTGGAGCCTCACCGATCGCCGCGCCCAGTTCGACGCCGCGATGAAGGTCTACACGCTGTTCAACGACGAGTCGGCGTTGTTCGCCCAGATCGTCGGGTTGCGCGAGCAGGTCGCTGCCGCCGGCAAGGGCCGTGCGGAGAAGGATCCGCTGGCGCGCAAGCTCACCGACTTCGACCACAAGCTCGACGCGGTGCGCAAGCAGATCGTGGCCACCACCGAGGGCGGCGCAATCACCGGGGAAGAGCGTCTGCGCGAGCACACCGACCAGCTCTACGGCGCGGTCACCTCCTGGGATGGACCGCCGTCGGCGTACCAGCTCGACAACATCGCCGGACTGCGCTCCCAGCTCGGCGATGTCAGCGCCGAGTTCTCCAAGCTGACCGCGAAGGAGCTGCCGGCGCTTAATACGGCGCTGAAGGCCAAGGGCGCTCAGGCCCTGACCGTGCCGCCGCTCGCCACGTTCGACGGCGAGGGCACGGGCGGCGGCCGCCCCGCCGGCGGGCGCCTCGACCCCGACGCCCCGGGCGGGGTCGCACTGCCGGCGAATCTGCGGCTGTGGAACTGACCGCCGTCAGCGCCGCAGGGTGAACTCCGCACCGCAATACGGACACTTCGCCCAGCCGGTCTCCTTGACGGCCAAGTACACGCGCGGGTGCGAATTCCACAGGTACATCTGCGGCATCGGGCACGAGAGCGGCAGGTCCTCGTCCGTCACTTCGTAGTGGTTCTGCGCGTTGGGCTGGATGAGTGGCCGGGCCGTCGCGATCATTGGTAGATTATACCCGCGCCGCGGGCGCCTCATCTCCCATCGTAGCGTCCCAGATGCGCGTCACTGCGGCGCGCTCGTCGCTGAATTCCCCCGCCGGAACCAGCGCCGGCGCCCCGGCGAGCGACAAGTGGTGCGCCGTGGCGCGATAGGCGCGGTAGGCGCGGGTGAGGACATCGACAGTTGCCTGCGCGATGAGGTCGGCGGATGCGACCGACTCGAGCTGGCGGATGGTATCGGCGAACATTGCCACCGGCGGGTAGCGCTGCGCCCAGTTCAGCGCCCAGTACTGCGCCAGGAACTCGATGTCGGCGATCCCGCCCGGATCCTGCTTGATGTCGAAGCGCTGCGCACCGCCCCTGGGAAGCTCCCGGCGCATGCGCTCGCGCATGGCGCGCACCTCGGCGCGCAGGCTGTCGCGCCGCACGTGGTGGCAGAGCACCTCGAGCCGCACGCGCTCCACTGCCGCGCGCAGCGGCGGTGAGCCGGCAACGCTGCGGGCGTGCAGCAACGCCTGGTGCTCCCAGGTCCAGGCCTCGCGCCGCTGGTACTCGGCAAACGCCTCGATGTTGGTCACGAGCAGCCCCCCCTTGCCGCTCGGGCGCAGCCGCACGTCGACCTCGTAGAGCCGGCCGGCGGCCGAATGCATGGTGAGCAGGTGCACGATGCGCTGCGCGAGCCGCACGAAGAACAGCTGGTTGTCGATCGGCTGCGTGCCGCCGGTTTCCTGGCGCTCCCCGTGCGAGTCGTGCAGGAACACCAGATCGAGATCCGAGGAATAGCCGAGCTCCATGCCACCGAGTTTGCCGTAGCCCAGCGCGCAGATATTCACCGCACGGACCGCGCCGGCCGCCTCGCAGGTCGGGACACCGAACTGCGCGGTGATCTGCCGCCAGCCCAGCTCCATGGCGCGCTCCACGATGAGCTCGGCAACATCGGTAAGCCGGTCGCTGACCTGCATGAGCGGCATGGCGCCGGTGAGGTCCGCGACCGCGACGCGAAACAGCGCCGCGCTCTGGAAATGCCGCAGCGCTTCTACCTGGTGCTCGGGGTCGTCGTCGGGCAGCCGCTCCATGCGCAGCTGCAGCTCATGCGCGAGACTCAAGCGCGTGGGCAGCTGCGACAGCAGCCGCTCGTCGATCAGCTCGTCGAGCAGCAGCGGATGCGCGGCGATCTGCGCGGTGAGGAACTCACCGTGCGCGACCAGCTCCACCAGCCGGGTGCGCGCCGGGCCGTTCTCGCGCAGCAGCGCGAAGTACGCCGAGCGCCTGCCCGTGGCCTCAATGATGGCGAGAATCCGGCGCAGCACCGCGAGCTGCGTTTTGCTGCGCGCCACGTCCGCGAGCAGCACCGGCAGCAGGGCCTGCAGCCGCTTGCGGCCGGGCTCATCGAGCTTGCGCACCAGGGCGGAGGAGCGCAGCTCGAGCAGCAGGCGCGCGGCCTCCGCGCTGTCGGTAAAGCCGGCTCGCGCCAGCGACTCCGCCAGCGCGGCGGTCTCCGCACGGCTGTCCCAGAATCGTCCCAGATCGATCCGCACGGCGGCATCATCGGGTGCGCCGCCGCCGAGGAGCAGCGCGCGGAAGTGCCCACGCACGCG